>JAFYSI010000081.1 GCA_017559425.1 Alistipes sp. | reverse complement strand
GCCTGAGGACTCGTTGGTGAATTACTATAGAGCGAAGTTTGTCGATGATAGTGATTGGGTTGCTCCGCACTGGAGTCGCTATAACACCTCGCGTGATGCTCACGCACAGTTTGCTGCTATGGTCTCTCGCCTCGATACCTATGTGGGTGAGATATTGCAAGAGCTTAAGAGACAGGGCATTGCCGAAAACACGCTCGTTATCTTCACCAGTGACAATGGCCCGCATAATGAGGGTGGTGCCGATCCGGAGTTCTTCGGCTACAATGCTGAGCTGCGTGGCATCAAGCGTCAAACGCACGAGGGTGGTGTGCGTGTGCCGTTTATTGCCTGGTGGCCAGGGCGTGTTGCCGAGGGTGTGACAAACGACCATATATTGGCGTTCTACGACGTGATGCCTACACTCGCGGAACTTATTGGCGTTGAGGACTATGTGGAACGCTACAGCAACGACAACCTCGCTGTGGACTACTTCGATGGCGTGTCGTTTGCACCGACTCTGCTCTCTCTGCCTGGACAGCAGCAACACGAGTTTCTCTATTGGGAGTTCGAGGAGACCGACCAGGTGGCGGTGCGTATGGGTGACTGGAAGATGGTATCGAAGGGTGGTGTGCCTCATCTCTATAACCTCGCAGAGGATTTGCACGAGGACAATGACTTAGCGGCCCAATACCCCGACATAGTGCGTCAGATGGTTGCGATTGCCCACTCACAGCACACATATAGTCAGTACTTTAAGGTCACAATGCCTTCACTGGAGTAGTCGTTGAATAGCATAGTCACCCATTCTAATACATCTTAGCTGAATAAAAATAAAAAAAAAGGAAACAAGTTTCTGCTTGTTTCCCTTCTGATTATCAGTGTGTTACTGATAGTTTTTACTAATATTCTTCTTCATCGAAAAAGAAGTCGTCCTTTGAAGGATAGTCGGGCCAGATGTCCTCGATTGACTCGTAGATGTCGCCCTCGTCCTCGATCTCCTGAAGGTTCTCGAGAACCTCGAGTGGTGCACCTGAACGTACGGCGTAGTCGATAAGCTCCTCCTTTGTTGCTGGCCAAGGTGCATCCTCAAGTTTTGATGCAAGCTCTAATGTCCAATACATATTTTCAGTTATTTAGTTATTTAGTTGTTTAGTTGTCCTCTTTGTTAACGTCCTTTCTGGCTCTTTGGTGTGCAAAAGTATAAAATAATTTTTTATATTCAACACCAACACCGCAAAAACTTTGATTCTCAGCCTCTTTGCCGTTATGGGATCCAGAGGTGCTCCACAACCTTGAGACGCTCAGCAAGCAGACGGCCGAGGATGTAGAAATAGTCAGAGAGGCGGTTGAGGTAGATAGCTGCACTCTCGTCGCCAGGGAACTCAGCACGTGCCAACAACGCAGCACGCTCAGCACGACGACACACTGTGCGGCAGACGTGGCAGAGTGATACGGCACGGTGGCCACCAGGGATGGTGAACTTATCGAGTGGCTTAACCTCGGTCTGATACTTGTCGATAAGCTGCTCGAGGGTCTCGATCTGCTCCGTGGTGATAGGCGATACCTTGTGTGTTGCCTCGTTCTCCTCCTCGCCTGTTGCAAGGAGTGCTGCGGCAGTCATAAGGCGGCTCTCGATAGAGCGGAGCTCCTCGGCAAGGTGGTCTGTACGCTCGTCGTCAACAAGCTTGTCGGCAAGCAATGCGGTGAAGGCAATGAGCTCATCTACAGCACCATAGGCCTCAACACGCAAGTCGTACTTCTCAGTACGCTCGCCACCAATGAGCGATGTGGTACCATTGTCGCCAGTTTTTGTGTAAATTTTCATAGTGTTATCTGTTTTTTAAGTTTTTATAGTCTGAAATCCTGTTTTGGTAGGTGGTTGTTGAACACAAGCAGGTAGCCTCTATTGTCGACCGTTGTCGAGGGGTGCTCGGTGATGATACGCTCCGCAACGCTCCAGCGGTTGGCATTGTTGTATGGGGCGATTATGGCGAGTGTCTTACCCTGAGAGCGGGCAAACTCGGCATACTTATTAAGCTGCTCGTAGCTTGTATCCATTGTCGTTACAATGAGGTCTGCGGCACTCTGCTCGTCGATGCACCACGTTTTGAAGCCGCAGTGCTCCACGAGGTTTTGGAGCTCTATAGCACGCTTGCGTGCCACTCCGTGTTGGATGAGGGCATCGTAGAGGTCGTGGTTCGAGGAACGCAACTCGCTGCACATAAACACCTGGCGTACAATAGAGTAGACGTATGGTGAGTGCACGCCGTGGCCACGGAAGTATCTCCAGCGTCGGATGTTCGAGCCGAGGTGCTTGATGCCATAGAGGCGTTGCTTGAGTGTGCGTCCTGAACGTTTCATACTCCTCTCTTACTTCTTGAGTTGTCCTGCTAAGCGGCCTGTTGAGAAGGCAATCTGCATATTGTAGCCACCAGTATTGGCGTCGATGTCGAGCACCTCACCCGCAAAGTAGAGGCCCTGAACCTTCTCCGACTGCATAGTATACTTGTTTACCTCGTCGCACGCAACGCCACCAGCCGTAACGATGGCAAACTGGAATGGGGCGTAGTCCGAGATAGGGAATGCCATACCCTTCAAAATCTTCACCAGGCGTAGCTTCTCAGTGTCGGTGAGCTTGCTGACGTAGGTCTTAGAGTGGAAGTCGACCTCCTTGGCCAGAGGCACCACCATCTGCTTAGGTACAAGCTTACGCAACAGCTCTGAGAAGAACTCCGAAGGCTGCATCTCGGCAATCTCACGGTCGATACGGGCAAGCAGTGTCTCCTCGTCGAGTGCTGGCTTAAGGTCGACGATGATCTTAACACGCTTCTCGTCGATGATGGCATCCACAGCATCGCGGCTGAGACGTAGTGCTACGGCACCCTCGATGCCTCGCTCCGAGAATCCGAGCTCACCAAACTCCTCGGCAACAAGCTCGTTGTCGATGTATAGCTTAGCACCTACGTTCTTGAGTAACAAGCCGTTGAGGTACTCCTTCTGGGGATGTGACGTTACGAGAGGTGTGAGCGATGGGCGTACTGGCTCGATGTTGTGGCCTACGCTTGCGGCAAACTCATAGCCGTCGCCCGTAGAGCCTGTCGATGGGTAGCTCACGCCACCTGTAGCCACGATGACATATTGTGCCTCCTCGCGACGCTCAAAGCCGCGGGCATTGCGATAGCGTACGCCAGTGATGCGACCGCCGATGGTCTCGATGGCTGTCACCTCGGTCTTGTAGGCAATCTTAACACCCTTGTCGAGGCAGAAGTCTACGAGGGCATTGGCGATGTCCCACGCCTTGCCGCTCTTGGGGAATACACGCTCGCCACGCTCGGTCTCGAGCTTCACGCCGATACGCTCGAAGAAGCGTATAGTGGCACGGTTGTTGAACTCTGCGAAGGCTACAGAGAAGAACTCTTGGTTGGTGCGTACCTTCTCGAGGAACTCCTCAGCAGGGCGTGCATTTGTGAGGTTACAGCGACCCTTACCCGTGATTCGTATTTTGCGGCCCGCCTTCTCCATCTTCTCCATAAGAAGCACCGAGTGGCCATTCATCGCTGCAGTACCTGCTGCCATCAATCCCGCAGCACCTGCACCAATAACAATAACGTCGTATCCCATACAAAACAAGTTTAATTGAACAAAGATATAGAAAAATGTTGGAATTAGCAAGAGCTATGCGAGAAAATCGAGTGTACAAGTGGATTAAATAGTGTGTAAAATTGGTGTTTTTGCGAGTAGGGGGGCAATGCCTGAGAGGTTCAGAACGGAATGGGGGGGTGAAGGGACAGAATGGAAGATTAGGGAATATGAGGAGTTTAGAAAGATGGGTCTTGCAGCTACCCTCAAAACAAGTCAAGGACCACCCGAAGGTAGTCCTTGAAGTAGCTCGTGATAGGATGGTGCTTAGCCGCTGTAACCATTGGGATGGTTGCTGGCGAAGCATTAGAGGAGGATGTATCTCATACAATCTGTCTCGTCAATCATTGAGTAATCCACAAGGCCACGGCTATTGAACTTATGCGAGATACTCTCCTCGTAGACCTCATCGTAGTAGCACTCTTTGTAGCTGGCAAGCAGTGAGCGGTTGGTGTTGCCCAATAGTCCGTCGTGTATAAGGATGCATTCGCACAAGAGTGGCATAACCGAGTGGTAAGAGTAGAAGAGGTCAACGTTGTATGGGTTCTCCTCTGTGGTATATGTAAACTCGGCATAGCTGTTGTACTCTTCGTCCTCGTATGGCGTGCTGATGCGGACAATGTTGCCATCTTTCCACTCATACTCAAGCGATATTAAGATTACACCAGAGTATACCATCGAGTAGGTTGTCAGCTCGCCACGGTCATTGTAGACAAAGTTCTCTGTGATGTCTGTCATATCCTCCATATTGTATGTGGCGGTCTCCACAGCACCACGCTCGTTGAGTTCGCAGTCGATGACGATGGTTTCACCGTCGAAGTTGGCCTTGATATTCAGAGTGTTATTGTCGTCGTTGTAGTTGAAGTTGATTTTTGTATAGAGGTCAGCAACCTTGGCACCATCGTACTCCACGCCTCTGATTTCGACTATGCGATTCTTTGAGTCGTAGTCAAACTCGATGAACTCCTCGTAGGATGTAAGCTCGTTGGTCTCGGGGTTGAGTCCGCAGAACTCTATAGCCTTGACATATCTCTTGCCACTCTCCTCTGGTTGTGGGGTAGGGGTGTCGTCGTTAGGTTTGACGCAACCAATGCCAAGGAGTGCTATTAATGCAGTAAGTAGTATCTTCTTCATAATTAGAATGTTATGGTTGGGTTAGCGATTCACTATTGCTTGCCGAGGAGCTGGTCGGGCGTGAGGTGGACAATCTGCCCATCACGCACAACGACCAAGTCGCCATTGTCGCGACGTGTTCGCTCGATAAGGCGGCGTTGTGCCAGCAGGATGCCAGCATCTATCCGCTCTTGAAGTTCTCGTATCTCAAATTCACTCATAACTCAAAATCTTCTGGTACGCTAACGGATCGACCACCTCTTTTATTTCATTTTTCGAGCCATACGCTATCTTTTTAACCCCTTCGGCCGTAGAGTTGTCGTAAATAACCCAGTAGTCGCAGATGGGCATATAGAGCGACGTGAGGTTACGCATACTACTCTCGTAGCGGCGGCAGATAGTGTTTGTGGGGATATTATGCCCGCCCAGGCTCACTCGCTTAGCGACACGTTGGATAGCCTGCTCGGGCGATGGTAACCAGAAGTAGAGCAGCGACACAAAGTAACCACGCTCGTGGGCACGCTCCACAAATTTTTGATAGGTCTTAGTCGATAGTGTTGTCTCGAACGCAAAGTCTGCCCCCTCCTCGAGTAGGTCGTTGATGCGGCGAAGCATAAGCCTACCCGCCTCGATAGCCATACTATCGGGGTTGAATGGTGAGAGTCCGCGGGCAATCTCGTCGGCGTTTACAAATTCGTGACAGTGCAACAGCTCGGGCAACATAGTATAGGATGCTGTGGTCTTACCAGCACCATTACAGCCTGCTATGATGTAGAGCTTCTGCATAAAGGTATGTTCTTTAAATTAGAAACAAGTGTTCGTTGTCGGCAAATATAATGTTTTTCGCATTAATGACCAAATTTTTATCCCACTTTTAGTGCGAAAAGGGCGTTTTATAGGCTTAGAGCTGCTGGTAGAGCTCCTCGATGCGGTCGCACATTGCTGCCCACGAAAAGCGACGACGCTCCTCGATCATAGCCTCGCGGAAACGCTCCAGGGTGTCGCCCTCGTAGATACGCTCAAGGGCTTGGAGTACACCTTCGGCATTAGGTTCGGTGACAAAGCCCACGCGGCCGTTGGGGACAATCTCGGCAAGGCCGCCAACACGTGTAACGATGATGGGCACTCGGAAGTTGTAGGCTATCTGCGTCACGCCGCTCTGTGTTGCTGTTTTGTAGGGCAACACAACGCAGTCGGCCACAGAGAAGTAGTTCTTGACCTCCGAGTCGGGAACAAAGTGGTCGTGGAGGATGATGTCGTCCTCGAGGCCCAGCTCCTTGATGAGGTTGATATATTTGTCGCGTGAGGCGTAGAACTCGCCAGCAATGAGAAGTTTGTGATTCTTGCGGCGGAACTTGGCCCACGCCTCGAGGAGGGTGTCGAGACCTTTGTAGTCGCGTATAAGGCCGAAGAAGAGGGCGTAACGCACCGAGGGGTCGAGCTGGAGGTTAGAGCACGCGGTGTTGCGGTCAATAGCTGTGCCAAAGTGCTCGAACATAGGGTGGGGCGAGAAGAGTGCTGGGGCGTTGGTATAGGCCATAAGCTCGCCGTGCACCTGCTCAGACATATATATAAAGCCATCTACCGAGCGAAGGTAGTAGCGGTTGAACATCGCGTCGGTGGCGTGGTGCTCGTGAGGCTCCACGTTGTCGATTTGGCAGATGACGCGTGTGTGGCGGTTCTTGCGGGCAAGGCGTGCGATGGTGCCAAACGATGGTGCCATAAAGGGTGTCCAGTACTTCATCAGCACAATATCGGGGCGACTACGACGAAGACGCTGACCCACACGCCACCACGTGAGGGGGTTGACAGTAGACACGGCACGCTCGATATTGAGGTCCTCGGGTGCGGGGGTGTCGACAGTCTGGCTCTTGCCTGGGAAGAGGAGGGCGGGATATTGCAGCGTGAAGGTGATGATCTCGACCTTGTGGCCACGGCGTTGGAACTCACGTCCCATAGTCTCCATTATCGAGGCGAGGCCTCCGCGGTAGGGGTGTGCTGGGCCTACGATGGCTATGTGCAACGGCTTGCTCATCAGTGTGTTGCGTTGTTTAGACTCTACTTAAACTCAACTCTTGCACGGCAGAGGGTTTTGCCATCGGACGATATCTCGAACTGGTAGATGTTGCCCTCGGCTGATGAACCTACGGTGAGTGTCTCGCCATAGCGTGCCTCGGCGATGAAGTTGAAGTCGATACGCATACCCGCATTTCGCTCGATAAGCTCGAGGGGTATAGCATCGAAGACCATATCGACATAACGTAGGGTGTTGACGTGGCGGTTGAAGTCGATGTCGCTATAGGCCACGGGGCGTGATGTTGTTGTGGTTGGCTCGGTAGGTCGTAGGCGTGCGGGTGCAGCAATGGGGGATGGGGTGTCGACCATAGCCTCTTCGTAGGTCTCGCGAAGGAGCGACATATCGACCACAGAGCGGGTCTCCATATTGATCATACACCACTGCGATACACCAGCGGCTAAGAGATTGTCGCCCAGACGCATACGGAAGTTACGCGTAGAGCTGAGACGGTTGAACTCGTTGACCCAGGTGTCGAGCTCGATGGGGCTATACTGTTCTGCTTGTGCGATGATTTCGACACCGAGACGCGAGAGTACCCAGGTGCACGACTTGTTCTGCAGACGCTCCACGCCGAAGCCCTTCTTGTCGGCATCAACGCCTGCCACGTTGAGCATATAGTTGATGATCGACGAGGCCGATGCACGAAGCGTAAAGTCTACGTCCTGAGGTTCGATACGGTAGTTGTATGTTGATATTTCTGCCATAGTCTTGAGATAATTTGTTGGACAAATATACGAAATTTTCTCGGAACAACGTTTGTCCGATAGAGAATTATTGTGCAAAAGGTTGGTAAAAATATCTCTTCGTGCGTAAAAAAATTGCTTTGAACAGTTTGTTTTTGAGCAAAAAAGAGTATCTTTGCTTGCATTAATATACTTTAAGTATATAAAACGGAATTTTTAAACTAACATAATTACTTAACAATCAATGTCTATGAAGAAAATTTTCTTGTCGCTCGTAGCCCTTGTAATCGGCGTTATGAGCTTGTCAGCACAGGAGAATCCAATGTTGCAGCCTTTGCCATTGGATCCTGAGGTGCGTGTAGGCGTACTCGAGAACGGTATGGTCTACTTTATTCGCCACAACGAGAAACCAAAGGGCCAGGCGAGCTTCTACATCTACCACGATGTAGGTGCTATCCAGGAGGAGGACGACCAGCAGGGTCTCGCTCACTTCCTCGAGCATATGGCGTTCAACGGCACTAAGAACCTCCCAGGTAAGCAGATGATCGAGACCTTGGAGACTATCGGCGTGCAGTTTGGTTACAACCTCAATGCCTTCACATCGTGGGATTGCACTGAGTATATGATCAAGGATTGCCCTACAACCGACGAGAAGAACGTTGACCTCGCATTGCAGATCTTGCACGACTGGTCACAGTTCATCGAGCTCGACCCTAAGGAGGTTGACGAGGAGCGTGGTGTGATCAAGGAGGAGCTCCGTACTCGTGATGGTGCTGGTCTCCGTGCTCAGTACGATATGCTTCGCAACTTGTTCAAGGGTACTCTCTATGAGCACCGTAACCTTATCGGCTACTTGGAGGGTCTCCAGTCGTTCGACCACACATCTTTGGAGCGTTTCTATAAGAAGTGGTATCGTCCTGAGTATCAGGCAATTGTAATCGTTGGTGATATCGATGTTGACTCTGTTGAGGCTAAGCTTAAGGCTTTGATGGTTGACATCCCAGCATCGCCGGATGATGCTGCTCAGAAGGTTCTCTACCGTGTTCCAGCTACTGAGACTCCTATCGTATCTGTATTCTCTGACCCTGAGCTCACACAGTCTTCAGTGATGATGTTTGCTCGTCGTGAGGCTCCAGCGAAGGAGTACAACAACACTCTCGACGCTTATATGCGTAACATCGTCTTCAACCTCGTGCAGATGATGATGGGCAACCGTTTCGAGGAGATCTACACTAAGGCTGATGCCCCAATTCTTGGTGGTGGTATGTCGGAGGGTGGCCTCGGTATCTGCCCTACAATGGAGTCTACAATGTTCACTGCAACAGCTCACGAGGGCCGTTTGACAGATGCTTTCCGCACTATCTACACAGAGATGGAGCGTATGCGTCGCTTCGGCTTCACACAGTCTGAGTTTGAGCGTGCTTTGGCTGAGTACAAGATGCACGCAGAGCGTCAGTACACCAACCGTAACGACGTTCGCAACGACGACTATGCACAGCGTTACCTCGATTTCTACGCTGATGGTACACCTATGATGGATGCTGAGACTGAGTGGCAGCTCGACCAGCAGATCCTCTCAATCCTCTCACTCGACCTTGTAAATGGTTACTACCTCTCAAACGTTACCCCTGACCAGAACCTCGTAATCTTGGCTCGTACACCTGAGAAGGAGGGTCTCGAGATCCCTACTAACGAGGCATTCTTGGCTATCATCGAGGAGGTTAAGAACTCTGAGATTGAGCCTTACAAGGATAATACCGTTGTTAAGCCATTGATCGATCCTAAGGCTAAGCTCAAGGGTTCAAAGGCTACTGTAACCGACACTAACGACTCACTCGGCTACACTGAGTGGACCTTGAAGAATGGTATCACTGTTGTTGTTCGTCCATCTACATTGAAGGCTGACGAGGTACAGATCCAGGCTATTGCTAAGGGTGGTCAGTCATTGCTCGCTGACAACTTGTGCTTCCCAGCAGAGATGCTCGCAGCAGTGATGGGTAACTCAGGTATCGCTGACCTCTCATCTACAGAGCTCGCTAAGCAGCTTACAGGTAAGAATGCTCGTGCAAGCGTGTCAGTAGGTCAGTATGAGCACTACGCATCTGCAGGTGGCTCACCAAAGGATATCGAGACTATCCTCCAGCTCCTCTACCTCAACTTCACTGCTCCACGTTTCGACGAGACTGACCTTCAGACTTTGAAGAATATGTATGTTCCTTACTTCCGCAATATGGAGTCTGACCCATCATACATCTTCGGTAAGAACGTTACTGAGACTCTCTACGGCAACCACCCACGTCGTCAGATGACTAACGCTGCTGACATCGAGGCTCTCACTATCGCTGACCTCCAGGCTGTACACAAGGCCTTGTTCAGCGACGCTAACGACTTCCGTTTCCAGATCGTTGGTAACGTTGACCTCGAGACTTTGAAGCCACTCGTTGAGAAGTATATCGGTTCATTGCCAACTGCTAAGGCTACCGCTAAGGTTAAGGATGATGGCGTGCGTATGGCCGAGGGTGAGGTTGTTAACGACTTCACAACTGTTATGCAGCAGCCTAAGGTATCTGTATACCTCACATTCAACGGTGCTTTGGAGAACAACGCTAAGAACCGTCTCGTGCTCGACCTCTTGAGCCGTGCTCTTGACTCACGTTACCTCATCTCTATCCGCGAGGAGAAGGGTGGTACTTATGGTGTACAGGTTGCTGGTGGCATCGAGCGTTACCCTGTTGAGGCTTACTCATTGTCTATCGTATTCGACACTAACGAGCAGCTTGCTGACGAGTTGGTTGAGATCTGCTTGGCTGAGATCGAGAAGATCGCCCAGGAGGGTCCTTTGGCTGACGATATCGAGAAGTCACGCGAGTTCTTGAAGAAGAACTACGGTAATGTCCTCGAGCAGAATGGTGGCTGGATGTCGGCTATCACACGCTGGTACGAGGAGGGTTACAACTACAAGGAGAACTACCTCCAGCTTGTAGAGTCGGTTACTTACGAGGATGTTAAGGCTTTGGCTGCTAAGATCCTTGCTGATGGTAACTTTACTAAGGTTATGATGCGTCCTGCGAAGTAATCGCATAGTAGATACTGAATAAAAGAGCTCCCAGCGATGGGAGCTCTTTTTGTGTTATTTTAGTAAGTTGTCATCCTGAGACATTGGCTGTCATCCTGAGTGAAACGAAGGATCTCGAGGGTTGTATGGCGGTCATCGCCCGTGTTCACCTCGAGATTCTTCACTGCGTTCAGAATGACATAGACGAGTATCATCGTTCGTGCTTGCCGAGAGATTCTTCACTGCGTTCAGAATGACATAGACGAGTATCATCGTTCGTGCTTACCGAGAGATTCTTCACTGCGTTCAGAATGACAGATGAGAACTGTCGTAGAGTAATAGAAGTCACACTTGTCACTGAGTCACGCTTGTCACTGAGTCACGCTTGTCACAGTGTCACGCTTGTCACTGAGTCACGCTTGTCACTGAGTCACGCTTGTCACTGAGTCACGCTTGTCACAGTGTCACTGGGGTGTGACTAATGATGACTATCGGTGAGCCACTGCATCGTGTCGATGCCGTCGGCGTAGTCAGTAAGGGTGGGGTATTGGGCGGAGCCAAAGGGTATCGTGCGGCCAAAGGGGAGGGCAGCGTCGAGCTCCGTGATGTGGCTCACAACGCACTGCAGATGGTGGCCATTGCTCCTGAGCCACTCCTGTACCTCGTCGATGGTGTCGTACTCGCGGAGGTGTACCACGGCCAGGGAGGTTGGGAAGGTGTCGCCCGTGGCGATGATAAAGCCGCCGCAGTCGGTATACTCTGCTCCCGTCATCGTCCTCAAGGCACGCTCCGAGCGGAGGTTACGCTCCAGCTTCTTGCAGCGTGGAGGCTCTGTGGTGAGCATAGGGCGGTGGCCACGCGGCACAAAGAGTAGCGACACTGAGCGGCATCCGAGGCCCGAGTAGGCGGTGATGTCGTTCTTGAGGCCCTCAAGCTCCTCCGTGGTCTCGTGGCCGCTGAGGATGGCTACAGAGTGGCGGCTGCCACGCAGCAGACGGCGTGTTGTGGGGTAGTGGGTGTCGAAGTGGTGCACCGCAGCGTCGCCACCTGTGGCGATGAGCATATCGTACTCCGCCGTGGGGTCAAAGCGATGGAGGGCTAGCGTAGGCTCTATATCACGGAGCTCACGGACGACATACTCCATCAGCACGCGGTCCTTTGACGAAGGTTTGTAGTGGCACTCGTGGCCCGCAAGGAGTATGCACAGCAGGTCGAAGAAGCCGACAAGGGGTAGGTTGCCCGCCATAATGACGGCAACACGCCTCGCCTCTGTAGCTCGGGTGTAGCGTGCAAGCCACTCCTCAAGGCTCTCTCTCTGGAGCATAGTGAGACAGATGGCATCTACGGCACGCACAATGTCGGCCTCGGTAAACCAGGGGTTTTCCTCTTGTGCTGCGGCGATGATGGCACAGCTCTCTGCTGTTTGGCCAAACGTGCGTAGGCGGTGGGCAAGGGTTTGGAAGGTGGAGATATGGTGCATAGGGCGTTGCTTCGTGGGTGGTGTATGTGCGTTGGTCTACTACTTCTTGGTAAGGAGCATAAGGGCCTCCTCGAGTTGCTTGAGGCTCGAACCATCCTTGATAATCACACGCTTATCGTGGTCGAGGAGGTAGAGCGAGGGTATGGCCTTGAGGTCGTAGAGACGCTCAGAGGTGAGGCGTAGCTCCTTGTCGTAGCCACATATCCAGCTCTGGGGCATTGTGGGAAGGTAGTCACGCCACGCGGTGATATCCTCGTCGGGGTAGAGGGCCACGATCTTGATGTTGTGGTCGCGGCTGAGGCTCTTGATGAGCTCCGAACCCTCGATGCCGTCGATAATCTCGCGGCACATCTCGCAGCCAGGGTTGTTGAAGAGTAGGATGGTGTAGTCGGCCTTTAGGCTGTGTAGCGTGAGGTGGGTGTCGTCGGCAAGGGTCATCGTAAAGTCGTTGGCGATGTGTCCCAGGCGGTTTTGGTAGACTATATGGAGCTCACGCTGGGGTACTATCTTGTCGTACTCGTCCAAGAGCTCCGACTCGACAAGTGTCTCAAGCACAGGGATATAGTACTCGTCATTGCGTGTGGGAGCGTTGGGGTCGTAGAGCACGTCGTGGGCAACCTCAGCAAAGAGGTCGAGGGCCTCGCGGCTCGCCTCGGCACGCAGCATAAGGTGGCGTAGAAGCGAGTCGGCCTCACTGCGTGGTATGATGAGGACATACTGGGCAAAGGCGGCGTAGATGTCATTTGTGTCGTACTCCTCAATACTCTCTCCCTCGGCGAAGGGGAAGGTATCCCAGTAGTGGGCGATGTAGTTGTCGAGCTGGTCGCGGGTCTTGATATCCTGCAACGTGATCTCGGATGGCACGAAGCGGCGTGTTGCGATGGTGTCGGCATCGATGTCGATGTCGTTGTCGCTGCTCTTTGTGGCGTGCGACGCACAACCTATCGAAAGGGCGAGAAGGGATATTAGGAGTGTAAGGTATCGCATAGGGGTGAGGATGAGTTACGATGAGTTAGGATGAGTTAGGATGGGTTGCGATGATTAGCGGTTATGCGGTGAGAAGCACATCCATAGAAACCCATCTAACCTATTAAAACATATATTAACCCATAAGGGTATTGCTAAAATAAAGAGTGCCTCGGCAACCGAAGCACTCATTATCAATATATTACATACGCTCCGGTACGTTGATGCCTAAGAGCGACATTGCCGAATGGATGACGCGGGCAACCTCCTTAGCGAGCGTGAGTCGCAACGAGCGGACAGCCTCGTTCTCCTCCTTGAGGATTGAGTGGTCGTGGTAGTAGCCGTTGAACTGCTTAGCGAGGTCGTAGGCGTAGGCTGCAATGACTGATGGTGCAAACTGCTCACCCGCAGTGCGGACTACCGCAGGGTACTCCGTGAGGGCCTTGATGAGCTCCACCTCCTCGGCCAAGAGCGATGCCTCGGTATAGTTGTCGCTGTTGATGCCACTCTCCTCGGCCTTACGCAACACTGACGAGATGCGGGCGTGGGTGTACTGGATGAAAGGACCAGTATTGCCGTTGAAGTCGATAGACTCGCGTGGGTCGAACAACATAGTCTTCTTAGGGTCGACCTTGAGGATGAAGTACTTCAAAGCACCGAGACCTACCATCTCGCAGATCTTCGCTGCCTCCTCCTCAGATACGCCATCGAGCTTGCCGAGCTCCTCGGACATCTCGCGTGCTGTACCCACCATATCGGCGATGAGGTCGTCGGCATCCACCACGGTACCCTCACGAGACTTCATCTTACCCTCAGGCAACTCAACCATACCGTACGAGAGGTGGAAGATGTTGTCGCTCCACTCGTAGCCGAGCTTCTTGAGCACGAGCTTGAGCACCTGGAAGTGGTAGTTCTGCTCGTTGCCCACAACGTAGATCATATCGTCGAGCTTGTTCTCCTCGAAGCGGCTGAGTGCTGTGCCGAGGTCCTGAGTCATATATACCGATGTGCCATCGCCACGAAGCAAGAGCTTCTGGT
>JAFYSI010000012.1 GCA_017559425.1 Alistipes sp. | reverse complement strand
CTCGTCTGAGTATAAGCACGATTCGTTCGAGTTGCGGTTCACGCCAGGACTCAACTTCATTCCAACGGGTAACCGCGTGCCATTCAGCCAGTTGCGTGAGCGAGATGCGGAGCGTGACGAACGCCTCATCCAGATCCGTGCCCTGCGTGAGGAGGGCCACACTCTTCAGGAGATTGCCGACACACTGGGGTATAAGGATAGGTCCACCATTAGCAGGATTCTCAAGAGGCTTGAGGTTGAATGTTGATTTGTTGAAAAACCCTATATATTTCAACAATTCAACAACACACAATGTGAGTCTCAGCGAGATTAGTGCGTGACGATGGGTTAAATGGGGTTATGTGAGTTAAATGACTATATATTAACTCATTATAACCCATTATAACTCATAGTATCTCAGTGAGAATATATAGTTTACTCTATCCCACTGATACTATAGTTTACTCTATCTCAGTAAGTATATACAGCTTACTCTATCGCTCTGATACTACCACCTCTCTTTGATGATGTTGAAATGTTGAAACATATAGGGTTTTTCAACATTTCAACAAGCACACTACAACAGAAATAGCGGGCACCGAGATGTCCGCTATTGCTGTAAACCTACACGCGAGATGACGTGGCGTAATGCTCTAAAACAGAGATTGTTCCTCTGTGACGTGATATGCGTATCCGAGGTGACGGTAGGCAAGTTCCGTAGCCTCGCGACCTCGCGGCGTACGCTTCAAATATCCCTCCTTGATGAGGAATGGCTCATAAACCTCCTCGATGGTTCCCGCCTCCTCGCTCACGGCTGTAGCAATGGTATTGAGACCCACAGGGCCACCATTAAACTTGTCGATGATAGTCGCCAAAATCTTGTTGTCCATCTGGTCGAGACCGCGTGAGTCGATGTTGAGTGCCGAGAGGGCAATGCGTGTAATTGCGATGTCGATATGTCCCTCGCCCTCGACCATCGCAAAGTCGCGAACACGACGAAGCAGAGCATTGGCAATACGGGGAGTACCTCGCGAGCGAAGTGCAATCTCGAGTGCCGCATCGTCGTCAATCGAGATGTCAAGTATTGATGCTGAACGCTTTACAATGCCAGCGAGAACATCTGCATCGTAGTACTCAAGGTGGCAGGTGATGCCAAAACGAGCACGCAGTGGGGCAGTGAGCAGACCACTTCTTGTTGTCGCTCCAACGAGTGTAAATGGTGCCAATTCAATCTGAATAGAGCGTGCTGCGGGGCCCTTGTCGAGGACAATGTCTATTTTGTAGTCCTCCATCGCCGAGTAGAGATACTCCTCGACAATAGGGCTAAGGCGGTGAATCTCGTCGATGAAGAGCACGTCGCCAGGATTGAGGTTTGTGAGCAATCCCGCAAGGTCGCCAGGTTTGTCGAGCACAGGTCCCGATGTCACCTTGAGCTGAGCACCCATCTCGTTAGCGATGATGTTTGCCAGGGTGGTCTTACCGAGTCCTGGAGGGCCGTGTAGGAGCGTATGGTCGAGCGAGTCGCCACGCATAAGTGCCGCCTTAATAAATATCTTGAGGTTAGCGACAATCTTCTCTTGACCTGCAAAGTTCTGCAGCTGTTGCGGACGTATGCGTCCCTCAAACTCCTTGTCGCTCTCGATGTTTCGTAGGTTTCTATCTACACCCATATCAAAATTATTTTATGCAAAGATACAATTTTGCTTCAAATATTACAACCCCAAGACGATTAATCGACCATTTAGTCTCAGTTTGGTGTGAAACACCACCCATTTCACACAAACGGCTCATTGTTTAGCACTAAATTTGGGTGCTATATTTTTTTGTTCCGAAATTTCGTCGTACCTTTGCCCGATGGGCATATCTCATAAGAGATATGTGGCAAACGAAGAAATTTTTAGATAACTTAACTTATTTCATTTTTAACTTAAACAAACAAATTATGACAAACAAGCTTTTCAAGTCATTCTTTGCTTTTGCAATGGTCCTCGGCTCAGCCCTTGGTTTCGTTGCTTGTGAGCCAGAGGGTGATGAGATGGTTGGAGATCCTACCGTGGAGGTCTCTACCAAGTCGCTCAACTTCGCTATGGAGGAGGGTGAGCAGACTGTTGACATCACTTCCAACGCCGATTGGAAGGCGGAGTGCGACGCTGACTGGGTAACTATTACTCCAGAGCGTGGTAATGGCAACAATACTATCGTTGTTGCTGTTGCTATGAACGATTCTGGCGAGATCCGCGAGACAACTCTTAAGGTTATCGCCTTGCACAAGACCTATGGTAACTGGGAGACCAAGAAGATTAAGGTTGTCCAGTCTGCTTCAAACGACACCCCTGTTACTGAGGAGTTGCTCTACAGCGACAACTTCGATGGCAAGGAGGCAACCAAGGAGTATGGCACAAGCAACAGCTCTTGGCCTTACATCGACCAGTTCCCTGAGTTCGCTAATCCAGAGGGTCCAGCAGCTGCAAACGTAACCTACTCAGGTTCTGGTGTATCTGTGCGTGCTAACTCTACATCAAACAGCTCTTACTCAGACTACGCTGGTTCAGGCTCTAACAACATCTTCTTCGGTGGTGGTGCTTACTTCCAGGTTAACGACATCGCCTTGGATGCCGCACAGCTCAGCTACAAGATGACCTTCGGCACTGAGAAGTATACTCAGGATGGCGACAGCACATTCCGCCCAGAGGAGTTCCTCCTTTACATCTCTAAGAATGGCGAGGAGTGGGCTCCAGTAGAGTACACCTACGCAGGTACTGAGCCTGGTCGTTGGAACGTGGCTACTGCAAACTTCACATTGGCAGCTGGCACTGAGGTCCTCTACGTTAAGTTTGAGGCTAAGGTTGCTTCAGTTTACCGCCTCGACGACGTTAAGTTCTACGTTGGCAACGGTGGTCAGACTATCGACCTCGACAACATCCAGATTGTAGAGCCAGAGCCTCCTACAACCGATGCTCTCTACTTCGAGAACTTCGACGGTAAGGGTGCTTCGAAGGATAGCAACGGCTACTGGCCATACATCGCTGACTTCCCAGAGATGAAGAACGCTGTAGGTCCAGCTGCTGCAAACGTAAGCTACGAGGGTTACAACGCTACTATTCGTAACAACTCTAACTCTGACGGCTCATACTCTGACTATGCTGGTTCGGGTGTTAACAACATCTTCTTCGCTAAGGACAACGCTTGGTTTATGGTTAAGGAGCTCTCGCTCGACGCTTCACACAAGAACCTCACCTTGACATTCGGTACCGAGAAGTACTCACAGACTTTGGGTAGTGTGTTCACTCCATCAGAGTTCATCGTTACTATCTCGGGCGATGGCCAGAAGTGGTCAAACGTTGAGTACACATTCGCTGGTACTGCTGAGGGTCGCTGGAACGTGGCTACTGCCAACTTCACTTTGAAGGAGGTTCCTGCTAAGCTCTACATCAAGTTTATGGCTACTGCCGAGAGTGCTTATCGTCTCGACGACGTCACTTTGAACGTAGGTAACGGTGGTCAGGAGATTGACCTCGGTGCAGGTATCGAGGGCGGTGACGACAACACTGGCGATGAGGGTGACGACGAGGGTGACGACAACCAGCCTAACACCCCAGGTGTTGGCGAGTACGAGTCAGACTCAGCCTTCGTATGCACTGAGGATAACTCTACAAATGCTGCTTACACACTCGGCGCAACAACTATCGGTGGT
>JAFYSI010000080.1 GCA_017559425.1 Alistipes sp. | reverse complement strand
ACTATAACACATTTATAACCTAACACATCTTACACTATTTTTTTACATCTATCGTTTAGCTTTAGTTTTCTTTTGTTGTTTGTAACCTCTCTTTACTATTTAGAGACGAGGCTTCGAGCCATTCTATCACGCTTAATGCAATTTTTTGTTTTTTTTGCTTATGGCTGAAATCTATCTCCTATGTAAATAACGCAAAAGGGTCGCCACTATTGTGACAACCCATCATATATTCTACATCGACCCAAATGATTTAAGGTAGTTTCTATTAATTAGGTCGAGATGATTTTGGATGATATTTCGAGAGTATATCTCAGCTTTTTGAGGGAGCAATGCGGGCATTGTAACCGAAAAGAGATGAGATAGAGACCGAGATAGAGCCCAAAGTAGCCAAAATAGAATCTGCCGGCAATGTTAACTTGTTTACTAATTTATAGAACCTACCTTAAACATTCAAGAGTTCAGATAACGTGAGACGAAAGCTACTCCTGGATTAAACAAACACAAAAAGTTGTATAACAATAGCTAATTTTAGGCTTGCGAAGGCTGGATAATCGTCCAAGAAGCAGTATAATTTAGACTAATTTTAGGAATACGAAGAGAGCGAAACCGCAGCATACTGTGACGTATGTGAGGATTTCGCTCTCAAGTATAACGCAAAAGCGGTCAAATTATACGACTTCTTACTTCATTTCGTCGACAAAATGTTCCAAAGACTTCATAATATTTCGCGAGTGAAGAATCATCGTCTTGGTCTCGGTCAAAATATTGAAGAATAGCATATTAGCAGATGATGAACCACCAGTATCGCGAAGACGGCGTAACTGATTCTGCATAACCTCGTCGATGAGGTCGAACATCTCATCACGTTTGTTGAGGATTACCTCCATACTATCGAATGAGCGGGTGCGAAGCATAGTGTTAATCTCGCCGAAGATCTCCTCCACGCGGTCGTTGATACACTTCAAGTCGTAGACCTGCTCCTTTGTCAAGCCGGTATGATTGTTGTCAACGTGCTTGTAGCAAGGGCGAGTGATGTGGAGAAGTGCCTTGCTGGTCTCAGAGATGTAGTCGACAACCTGAACATAGTAGTGACCTGTACGCACGTCGCTATCCTCCAACGAACGTAATAGAGGCATAATCTCGTACTTTTGCTGGCGTGTTGAGTGGTAGAACTCCTCAGCCTCACGCACCATATCGCGAAGCACCTTACGATTCTCCTTAAATACGGCAACGATGGTACGGTCGTAGATAAGGGTCACCTTCTCCATCGATGAGCAGACGTGCTCGGTGTAGGTGATGAGTGCCTCCTCAGGGCTCTTCTTGAGTGCATCCTCGATGCGAGCTACTGCCGACTCCTCGACCTTCTCCTCCTCCTTCTTAGGCTTCACATTGCTCTTAATAACGAGACCCAAACAGATGAGTGTGATGACAATGATGGCGATGCTGCCGCCGTATACAAGAGCCAAAGTAACGCCAAGGGCGATGATGAAGCCACCAACAGCTGTTACGAACCAGCCCATAATAACCGTTGTAACGCCTGTGATTCGGTAAACTGCACTCTCGCGACCCCAAGCACGATCAGCAAGCGACGTACCCATTGAGACCATAAACACAACGTAGGTTGTAGAGAGTGGCAACTTGAGCTGCGTACCGATAGAGATGAGGATTGCAGCAGCAGTAAGGTTTACCGTAGCACGAATAAGGTCGTAGTTCACATCGCCACGCTCCTCCTCGGGGAGTGCCTCGAAGCGACCGTCGATAGCATCGCGAAGACGCTGAGGAAGGATCGACTGAACGGCATCGTTCAGGGCACGAGCACCACGCACAATACCGCGTGAGAGCATTGTAGCCTCGCTATTTGTTGGAGCCTCCTCGCTCTGTGATGAGAGCTTACGCTCAGTCTCGATAACACGCATAGCCTTCTTCGAGGTGAACAGCGTGATAACCATCACAAGGCCCGCAGCACACATAATCCAGAAGTTGGCTGTTGTAGGCTCAGCAAGGCTCGACATCGACGTGATAGGCACATCCGAAGCCTGAGCAATCATATAAGAGTCGTAGCCAGCGTATGGCACACCGATAAAGTTCACAAGGTCGTTACCCGCAAATGCCAAGGCCAACGAGAAGGTACCTGCAAGAATCGAAACACGCAAGATGTTGACCTTCAAACGTTGTAACAACCAGAGCAATACACTACTCAACGCCCAGAGGATGAGCAACGATATTGTAGTATTATTATTCACATAGTCAATGAGTTCCACAGGAATGATACCTGAACTTTTAAGACCCTTGAATACTGTAAAGTATACAATACCCGCAATGGTGATACCGCACCATATAGCACCGTAGCGGCTAAAGATCTTGTGGTAGCGGAACGAGAAGATAACACGCGAGATGTACATCAAGAGGTGTCCCGTTATAAACGCTAAGACCACCGAGAGCAGGATACCAGAGACAATGGTTAGGGCATTTCCTGAGTTGATATACTCGCCCACGCTATACTCTGTATTACCGCCCCAGACGTTGTAGAAGGCCAAGGCGAGGGCCGAGCCAAGCAAGCCAAAGACGAGCGACACGGTTGTTGATGTCGGCAAGCCCAGCGAGTTGTAGATATCCAGGAGGATGATGTTCGAGAGCATCATACCCAGGAACAAGATCATAATCTCTTGGTAGGTAAATCGCTCAGGATAGAAGACACCGCTACGTGCCACATCCATCATACCGCTCGAGGTCATAACGCCGACCATAACGCCCACACCTGCAACAGTGAGGATAACATTCTTCTTGGCTACCTTCGAGCCAAATGCTGAATTAAGAAAGTTGACAGCGTCGTTCGAGACGCCCACGATGATACCCATAACTGCCAAAAGGGCAAGGGTAATGACTATAAATAGATCCATAGAAAAAAGGTTTCTTCCCACAAAGGTAACACCTTTTTGTTACAAAATTATTACATACCTGTTACAACATCGCTGCTTTCGGCAACTTTTACACTACAAAAGGACCAAAAAACATTTTTCCGTCTACGCTTTGATATTCGATAAAATATTTATATATTTGCAATTATTATATATTTAGGAACACTGCAACGTATGAACAAGTTTCATATTTTAGTGGTCGACGACGAGGAGTCGTTGTGCGAGATTCTCAAGTTTAATCTCGAGCGTGAGGGCTACAACGTGACCACGGCACTTAGTGCTGAGGAGGCCCTAACACTCAACCTCTCGACCTTCGACCTAATGATCATCGACGTGATGATGGGCGAGCTCAGCGGATTTGGCTTTGCCCGCATACTTCGTAAGAAGAGCGAGACAGCCGAGACACCCATAATCTTCTGCACTGCCCGCGACAGCGTGGAGGACAAGATCAAGGGCCTTGATATTGGTGCAGACGACTACATCCCCAAGCCCTTCTCCATTGCCGAGGTTGTGGCTCGCGTGCGTAGCGTGCTTCGCCGCTCGAAGCGTCACTCGGCAGTCGAGATACCCACGCCGACAACTTCAGAGAGTGGCATAATCGTCTTCGAGGGCCTCGAGGTCAACACAATGCGTAAGAGCTGCAGTGTCGATGGCGAGGAGGTGTCGCTCACACGCAAAGAGTTCGACATCTTGGTGCTTCTACTCGAGTCACGCGGCACGATACTCTCGCGTGAGCAGATTATGAAGCGTGTATGGAGCAACGAGGTGGTGGTCCTCGACCGCACCATCGACGTCAACATCACGCGTATGCGAAAGAAATTAGGACAGTATGGTAATTACATTATAACAAGAACAGGATATGGCTACGGATTCGAAGCGTAAACTCAGCTATCGCGGTGGAATGTTTCTGCTGCTGGCACTCCTCATCATCGCACTCATCTGCGGATTTATCATCCACCACTTCTCGGTGGTTAGCTCACTTGCCGTGTCGAAGCACACCGACGAGGGCACATTTGTGCTCATCATCTGCGTGGCTATCGTGGCAACGATAATCTCGCTCGTGCTCTCGGTGCGTCTCAACCGCAACATTCGCAATCTTAGCCAGATTGCCGAGGCTATGGAGAATGGTGCCGATATCGAGTCGATGCCCGAGTTCTCACGCGATGAGCTCGGTGACCTCTCACGCCAGTTTATAGACCTCTACCGTCGTCTCCGCCACGCCTCAAGCGAGGCTGAGCGTGAACACGACAACGCTATGCACGAGCAGCAGGAGAAGCTCCGCATCAAGCGTCAGCTCACCAACAACATCAACCACGAGCTTAAAACCCCTGTAGCAGCCATCCAGGGCTACCTCGAGACCATCATCACCAACCCCGATATGACCGAGGAGGAGCGTCACTCGTTTATCGAGAAGTGCTACACCCACAGCCAGCGACTCACACAGCTGCTCACAGACGTGTCGACAATCACGCGTATGGAGGATGGCAGCAACCGTATTGAGTGCCAGGATGTTGACCTTCGTGCCATCATCAACGAGATTCGCGACGACATCGCTCTCTTGGGCGACGACAAACGTATGCGTGTGCACCTCGACCTGCCAGAGCCTATGATAGTACGAGGCAATAGCTCGCTGCTCATATCCATCTTTAAGAACCTCACCGACAACGCCATCGCCTACTCTGGTGGTCGCGACATCTACATCAAGGCTGCAGAGTCGGATGGTGGAATGTATACCATTACGCTTGCTGACAACGGCATAGGTATCGACGACGACCATATCGGTCACATCTTCGAGCGTTTCTACCGCATCGATGCAGGTCGCTCACGCAAGCTCGGCGGCACAGGCCTCGGCCTCTCAATCGTTAAGAACGCCGTCTTGTTCCACGGTGGCAACATCGAGGTCAACAACCGCAAGGTGGGCGGTCTCGAGTTCAGGTTTACCCTACCAATGGTCGAGAACAGAGCGTAAGGAGCCAAAACATAGATAAAAAGATTGGGGGTTGTTCGTCTGAACAACCCCCAAATCATTATACCTTTAACGACTATTTAAATACTGTCTCGATAAGACCACCATCGTTCTTAATCGCCACATAGTCAACACCCTCCTTAAGCTCAATCTTAACATTTGGAGCCTCAAGAGCGATGTGCGAAATGACGTTACGACTCTCATCCAAGAGCTCGACATAGGCACCCTGTGCGAGCTTACCGAGGAGCAGCTGCACAGATGTAGCACCATCCTGAACGGCCACAGTAACAGCCTCGCGAGCATCTACCACGGTGAATGGGTTAGCATCCCAGCCATACTCCGACTCAGCCACTGGATTAATCTCGAACGAGCGGATAGCTAGCCAGTTACGCTTCTTAGACTCGAGCTTGCGGATACCGACATAGCGAGCCTCGACAGCCTCACCACGCCACTCGATATCGTAGACACCCTGCATAGGCTCCATAAGAGCAATCCACTCCTGGCCGTCGACCGAGTACTCGAGGACAACGTGATCGAAGTAGTCGACATCATCTACAGAGTTACGACCCTGGATGATACGCACCTCACGAACCTTACGCACCACGCCGAGGTCTACGCCCACAAAGTCATCGGTACGCTGACCCTCGCCCGAGTGGTAGTAGGTCTCAAGGTCATTGTCGAACATATACTTGGCCTGAGGAGCACCAAGCGAGCGGTATGTGCCACACGCCGTCAATACAGATGACTTCTCGCCTGTGAGTGCCTCATAGTATGCCGCAGCCATACCATCCATCAAACGCTCATAGAATGGCTTGAGCTTCATTGTTCCCGAGCGGTGAGCATCGTACTTCTCGACCTCTGCCTCACTCATAAGGTTATCGACATAAGCAGCCCAGAATGCCTCATAGTCGCCAGCACGGAACAGCTCCATAGCCTCCAACGCCTTGCGACAACGTGTGCCGAGCTTTGCAAACTCCACCAACCAAGGGCGAAGCTCCTCAAGAAGGGCCTTATTTTTCATCGCCTCCATAGCCGCTGGCACAGCCTCGATACGCTTAAACTCCTCAAGGAGCTTTGCAGCAAGCACCTCGTCGTAGTTCTCGAAGTCGAATGTCTCGGTCTCCCACGACTCGTAACGACGGTAGCCTGTCTCGGTATCGCACGAGTGGATGGCGAAGAGGCGGTATGCCTCCTTAACCTCTGGAGCA
Organism: Alistipes sp.; assembly: GCA_017559425.1. Taxonomy (GTDB): domain Bacteria; phylum Bacteroidota; class Bacteroidia; order Bacteroidales; family Rikenellaceae; genus Alistipes. The sequence continues at coordinate 7,844 of JAFYSI010000080.1, read as the reverse complement.
ATGAACTCGATGGCACGCTCCCAGCTGTCGATAGCGTTGTAAGCCTCCACGTTCCAAGCGTAGTCACCCACGCTGTAGAGAGCCAACTTAGAGGCCTCGGCGTGCTCCATAGGGTTGCTCAAGATACCGCGTGTCTTGGTCTCGTCCATAGTGTTTGCAAGACCGTATACAGGGCCCTGCATAATGATGTGACGAGCATAGTCCGTAACAGGGAAGTTCCACCAGAAGAGTGCTGGACGCTGAATGCGTGACGAGATCCACTCCATAGTTCGCTCAGTCATATCGCTACATACAGCATCACCAGTCCAGAATACGTCGCACTCAGGATTAAGCTCGTTACCATATATAACAAGGCTACCACGCTCCGTAGGGTTAGCCCAGAGACGTGTATACTCGGTAGGACATACAATCAAAGGCTCAACGTCGCCCTTTGCCTTGACGAAATCCTCGGTCAAGATGTTCATCAACTCAGTCTGGTAGTATGGGTTAGTACCTGCACCCTCGATATCGTCGAAGTGAACGGCAAAGGCACGCACGCCGAGTGCATACATAGCATCAAACTTGCGCAAAAGGTTCTGAATATCAGACTCCTCCCACTTGATATCCTTGCCTGGATGCACGGCCCATACAAAGTGTACTCTGTTACGCTTGCAGGCCTCAACGAGTTCACGAATCTCAGCAGCCTCGTCGGCAGGATACTCCTCACGCCAATATGGTGATGAGTGGTATGGGTCGTCCTTAGGACCATATACATAGTAGTTCATCTTGAAGCGGCCGTAGAAGTCGATAAGCGACAGACGTGCCTCGTGTGACCAAGGCTCGCCATAGAAGCCCTCCACAACGCCACGATACTTCAAATCGGGCCAGTCGCGGATAACCACCGAAGGAATAGTGCCATCTTGCGACACCTCGCTCTCGACAATCTGACGCAGGGTCTGAATAGCGTAGAATGCACCAAGCTCGTCGTATGCCTCGATTGCGATGCCCGATGCGTGGTTCACCTTGAGGATATACGCACCCGACTTATTAGGGGTCTCTGCATCCTTATCAAAGCCTTGCTCTGCATAGGTAATTGCAAGCTTAAGGCCTCTCTTGTTCTGTTTCAAGAAGCTGAGCTCCTCAGCAAAATTCTTGGCCTCGCCCTGAAGTGCCACACCCTTCGAGATGTCGGCAGGAAGACTACGAAGCACATTAAGGCTCTGTGGGGTTGGGTTGATAACAAGACCTGCGTGGTCTACACGATGACCAAGCAACGCACCCAAATCCTGGGACTCACCACGTTGCGACGACAGATCCTGAGCATTGATTGTTAGCGTGGTGCACAACGACACCACAACCGCAAGGATAGTTTTAAGCGTTCTATTCATAATTCAAAAGGTTTCTCTAATGGTTACACCCGACAAAGATAGGAATTTATTTCGAAAGCACCGCTCTCAAACCTCCAGTAGTTTATATTTAAAATATAAAAATCGGGGAGTTTAACAAGCTGAGCCACGCCCCAAACTCATTAAACTCCCCAATATCGTATGCTAAATACCCTACTTATTACGGTAGGTGATCTGATACTCTGTTTGTCGAGACGGACTAAGCACATCTCCCCAATACTCAGTCTTCTCAATCAGGTTTCCAACTGAGTCATATTTACAAACAAACTTATTCACTAATGAGCCATCGGACTTGTATCGAGCAATCTCAACCACATTTCCAACTAAGTTGTATGTATAGATATACTTAAAACCCGACTCCATCTTCTCAATCAGGTTTCCAGATGAGTCATATTTATATGTAGTTCTAACACTTCTACTGCCCTCAAACTGTTCAATGAGATTTCCATATTTGTCATATTTATATGTATCCCTATAAAACATCGAACCGTCTGATTTGTATCGTGCCTCCTCTGTTTTATTTCCCGATTCGTCGTATTTATAAATGTATTTCCATTCCAACGTGCCACCATATCTATATTCACCCTTCTCAATCACATTTCCCGTCGAGCTATATTTATATATATTTTTAGCACTTAGAGAACCGTCTGAGTTATAAATAGCATCCTCTATTTTATTCCCGGATGAGTCGTATTTATAGATATACTTAAAACCCAACGTAACACCCGCCCAGTAAATCTCTTGCCCAAGAACATTTCCCAAAGAATCATACTCATAAGTAGACTTCTCTCTCAAGGAACCATCTGAGCTGTAATCATTTCTCTCAATCAAATTTCCTAATGAGTCGTACACATATGTACACTTGCTATTCAACCACTGTTCCTGATAGCATATTGATTCGAACTCAACCACATCGCCGGCAGTATTAAAGCAATATGCCTTGCTATTATAAGTAGCGGTTCTGACAACCTCTCCAAATTTATCTTCCACTCCATACTCTGATATCGTCACAGACTCCACATCACCATATAACGGGATTTCATTATCCCAACCTTGACGCTGAGGAACAACAATCTTAACATCAGTCTTAGATAATGAGTTACAAGCAACGATAAAAGTAACGACAGCTAATAGTAAAAATAGACGTTTCATAGTTTATGCAGGTTAGTTACAGTTTTCAACAAAGCGATAATCTATCACAAATATAACAAGAACTTTCCGAAAATGGCATAATTAGAGTAAAATTTGATGAATGATTAGCTGCTGCCAGCTACTCCACCCTACAACTTCGTCAGGAAGTCGTCGAGGTCGATATCGTTATTGACACGAAGTGTCTTGAAGCATATATCTTTAATCACCGTGATAAGCTCGCGGCTTTCGGCATAACGCAACATATCGGGTGCCAAATCGCCAATACGACAGCGGTCCAACGCATCGGCATCCTTCAACATAGCCATCACGTCGTAGCCACTATCGCCAGGCTTAAAATACTCGCATATGGAGTGCTGGATAACGGCCTCCTTCACCTGGTCTCTCTCCTGGGGTGTAAGACGATACTTGTCCCAGATATGGTTGAAGTGCTCGAAGTGCTTGAGCACAGCATTTGCCCCGTGCTCGAAGTCTATGCCGTCGTTACAGCGTGCCAGGTCGTGGATGTAGGCACCACAAAATGCCAGCAAAGCCTCGCGAGGCTTCTGCACCAAACGACCCAACAATGCACATCCAATCATCACTCGGTAGATATGTCCGATGCCGTGAATTATCGAGTGCTTGGGACGTGTGAACATCGAATTTTTGAGGTTGAAATCGCAGGTCTCGACACCGATATATTCAAGTGCCTGACGCACATCACTTTCACAACCAGGACGGATCTTCTCCGATTTATAAGTCTCTGACATAGGCGTAGTTATCTAAACGTTATAGTAGTCTCTTTATGTACCTAAACCACCTATAGGGCATATACCTGAAGGGTAGGTCAATCTTTGTCGTGGTCGTAAGCACCGAGCGGCGATGCGAGAAGGCATACAACGAGTCGCGACCGTGATAGCGACCCATACCCGAGTTACCAACACCGCCAAAGGGCAGATGCTCATTGGCGATATGCATAATAACATCGTTGACGCAAGCTCCGCCCGACGAGGTGTGGGCAATAACTCGCTTTGCACCTCTCTCATTAGCAAAGACATAGAGTGCTAATGGTTTTTCACGGCGATTCACAAAGTCGATAGCCTCGTCAAGGCTCGAGACCTCAATCATCGGCAGCACAGGACCAAATACCTCCTCTCGCATCACGCCGCTATCCACAGCTACATTATCCAATAGCGTAGGCTCAATATAACGCTCCGAGGCATCTACCCTACCGCCGCATCGCACCGTGCCATCACCAAGATAGCCACTCACACGCCTAAAGGCCGAGTCAGAGACCATACGAACATAGTGTTTGCTTGCCTTCACATCGTCGCCGTGCAACGCCCTGATAGCCACCTTATAGGCCTCAACAAAACGCTCCTTTATGTCGCGGTGAATAAGCAGATAGTCGGGAGCTATGCAGGTCTGGCCAGCATTGAGCGTCTTGCCCCACGCCACACGTTTTGCTGCTCGCTCAATATCGGCACTACAATCGACGATGACGGGACTCTTACCACCCAACTCAAGGACCACAGGCGTAAGGTTCTCTGCCGCCGAACGCATCACAACGCGTCCCAAGTCGGGAGAGCCAGTGAAGAAGATTATGTCGTAACGCTCCTTTAGCAACGCCGCATTAACATCTCTATTTCCCTCAACCAGAGCTATATACTCCTCATCAAAACACTCTTTTACGAGCTCCGCTAATACTCGCGACACGTTAGGCACGTATGGCGAGGGCTTCAACACAGCAGTGCATCCCGCAGCGATAGCACCCACAAGCGGGTTGAGCAGCAGTTGCACGGGATAGTTCCACGGAGCAATGATAAGGGCCACACCCAGCGGCTCGGTGATTATCGTACTCTTCGACGGAAAGAGCTTTAGTGGCGTGCTCTTCTTCGATGGTGCTGCCCAGCGAGTAAGGTTTTTGAGGAAGTTGTCAATCTCACCAAGCACGATGCTTATCTCGGTGAGGTATGCCTCCTCGTAGCTCTTGTGCAAATCAGCATATAGAGCCTTAGCAAGCCTCTGCTCATAGCACACTATAGCATCGCGCAACTTACGCAACATCTCGAGACGATAGCTTAGCTCCCGAGTCTTGTGCGTAGCGATGTATCGACGCTGCGAAGCCACAATCTCAGGTATTCGCTCCAACGAAGTATTTATAACTGAAGACATAGCAAAGGGAGTTTAAAGAATTTAGGGAGATTAGAATACTCCTATCGACAAGAGACAAATTTGTTGTTAGAAGGTAGTAGATGCAATGCTCGGCAAAAATACCGTCGATGGGCTGTACACGAGGTACTGCTCATTGACGGTACTTTTTTGCTAGCGGCCGCAGATGCTGCCTTATCACAACAAATTAGATGATGTCGAAAGCAATCTTCATCATATTAGTAAACGACGTCTGACGCTCCTCGGCAGAGCACGCTGTGCCGTGAACGAGGGAGTCTGAGATGGTGCAGATGCAGAGGGCACTCTTGCCAGCACGAGCTGCATTCATATAGAGTGCTGTGGCCTCCATCTCTACTGCGAGGACACCCATCTTCTGCCACTGCTTCCAGCTCTCGGCATCGTCGCCATAGAATACGTCGCTTGCAAGGATATTACCCACCTTGTAGTCTATACCAAGCTCCTCAGCCTTATTTGCCGCAGCACGCAAAAGCTCGAAGTCTGAGATTGGGGCAAAGGTACCTGGAAGGTTAAACTGAGCACCATAGTTCGAGTCGGTGCAAGAGCCCATACCAAATACCACATCACCGAGCTTGAGGTCTGGGTGAAAGGCACCTGCCGAGCCACAGCGAATGATACGCTTCACGTCGTAGAAATTGAAGAGCTCGTAGGTGTAGATACCGATTGACGGAATACCCATACCGTGACCCTGAACTGACACACGCTTACCCTTGTAAGTACCTGTGTATCCGAGCATACCACGCACGTTATTGTACTGCACTGGGTTCTCCAAGAAGTTCTCGGCCATAAACTTAGCACGCAGCGGATCACCCGCCATAATCACTCTATCTGCTACTTCGCCATACTGTGCACCAATGTGAGGTGTAGGAACTTTTCCTGCCATAATCTTATTATATTTTTGTTTGATTCAACAATCTATACTTACAAAGTTAATACAAATCTTCGTGATGCCAAAGGCGAAAGCTATTTTTCTTGCAAAAATAGTTATCTTTGTATTGCAAAACGAGAGTATTATTATGAAACGACGAGTATTTTTGACGGGTGCTACGGGCGTTATGGGCTCTGCAGGTCTCGAGGAGCTTGTGGCACGTAGCGATAGGTTCGACATCACGGTATTGGTGCGTGACTCAAAGCAAAATCGCGAGAAGATGTCACGCTATGGCGACGCAATTCGTGTGGTGTGGGGCGATCTTACCAACTACGACGACGTGCTCGAGGCGACTCGCGGTACCGACTACGTCTTGCACGTGGGAGGTATGGTCTCACCTAAGGCCGACTACAAGCCAAAGAGCGTGCTACGCGTAAATATCTCAGCTGCCGAGAATATCGTAAAAGCCGTTAAGGCTCAGGAGAATAGCGACAGCATCAAGGTAGTATATATCGGCAGTGTGGCACAGACGGGCGACCGTCGCGAACCACTACACTGGGGACGTACGGGCGACCCAATCTTTCCATCAATGTTCGACTACTACGCCATCTCGAAGTGCCGTGCTGAGCGTATCTTTGCCGAGTCGGGACTGAGGTACTGGGTGAGTCTTCGACAGTCGGGCATCCTCTACCCCGCCATCCTCAAGAATATGGACCCTATTATGTTCCACGTACCTATTCGTGGCGTATTGGAGTGGGCTACGGTTGAGGATTCGGGACGACTGCTCGCAAATGTCTGCGAGGAGAGTGTTCCTGAGGAGTTTTGGTGCAAGTTCTACAACATTGGTAGCGGTGCGGAGTATCGCCTCACGAACTACGATTTTGAGCGATACCTCCTCAAGTCGATAAACTGTCCCGCCCCAGAGCAGATCTTCGATGTCAAGTGGTTTGCCACGCACAACTTCCACGGCCAGTTCTACCTCGACTCCGACAAACTTGAGGAGTATCTGCACTTCAGAGCCAACATCCCAGTAGGCGAATATTTTGCCCGTATGGCAAAGTCGCTACCCTGGTTCTACTCTCTTGCTAAGATTGCCCCAGCCTGCTTGATAAAGCCCGTGATGCGACATATCGCCTCTGACAAGACATTTGGCACTCTCGGCTGGCTCGAGAACGACAACGAGGAGCGTATCAAGGCCTACTTCGGCTCTCGCGAGGAGCGTGAGGCTATTGGAACGTGGGAACAGATGAGCGACATCTACCTCGCTGGCGAGGCTGAGGCAGAACGTCTTAACCACGGCTACGATGAGACAAAACCACTTTCAGAGCTCGACATCGAGGATATGCACTCAGCGGCCGAGTTTAGAGGCGGCAAGTGCCTAAGCCAGAGTATGATACGCGGCGACTTAAGGACAAAGCTTAGGTGGGAGTGCGGCTGTGGCCACTGCTTCGAGGCCTCGCCCACGCTGATACTGCTCGGTGGCCACTGGTGTGAAGAGTGTATGCCCTCGCCCTGGCGTTACGACGAGGAGGCTGCACGCAATCCCTTCCTTGCCCAGGTGTGGCATAAGATGCACCCGCAGCACAACGATGACAAGCCTATGTGTTACGGCACAGCAACACCAGAAGACTACAAATAAGTGCAAAATAAATCAGTGATTTGCTTTGCAAAACGGAATAATATTCATAACTTTGTATAAGTTATTTTCAGACGCAAACTGTGTAGTTATGAAACATTTACTACTAACAACCATTGCACTACTATTTGCATTTAATCTTAGTGCTCAACACTCTCATAACGGTCACGAGTATATAGACTTGGGCCTCAGCGTTAAGTGGGCGACATACAATGTCGGTGCGAATACTCCCGAGGAGTATGGCGACTACTATGCCTGGGGTGAAACAACGACAAAGAGCACCTATTACGCGAGTAATTGTACGACTTGGAAGGAGGATATCGGTGATATAGCTGGTATTTTACAATACGATGCTGCTACAGCAAAATGGGGAGGCAGTTGGCGTATGCCGACATTGGCAGAATTTAATGAGTTGCACAAGAACTGTACTTGGGTGTGGACTACTCACTCAGGCACGGGTGGCTATGAGGTAACAAGCAAGATTAATGGCAATAGTATCTTTTTGCCTACTGCGGGATATTATGCCGAGGAGTCACTTGAAAGCGATGGTGTGCGTGGTATGTATTGGGTATCGACGCCTGCTTCGGAGGGCACTCAGTATGCCTATAACTTCTACTTCGATAAAGGCTATCAGTGT
>JAFYSI010000079.1 GCA_017559425.1 Alistipes sp. | reverse complement strand
TACCGTGAACATCGCACTCAGCGATAACCTTCAACACCTGCTTAACGTAGATGCGTGTAGGCTCCAAGAGTGCCTCACCGAGAGTACGACCCTCGATCTCAGGATATGTCTCAGAGAGCTTAAGGGCATTGTCAGCAACAACCTTACGAACGAGGCTAAAGCCGTTAGAGTGAAAACCGCTTGAGGCGATACCCACCAACACATCACCAACCTTAACACGCTCGCCAGCATCGATGAGCTTAGAACGCTCAACAACACCAACGGTGAAGCCTGCGATATCGTACTCGCCATCCTGGTACATACCTGGCATCTCGGCAGTCTCGCCACCAACCAATGCACAACCAGCCTGACGGCAACCCTCAGCAACACCTGCCACGATAGCCTCGACCTTAGCTGGCTCGTTGTGGCCAACAGCAACATAGTCGAGGAATACCAATGGTTCAGCACCCTGTGCCAAGACATCGTTAACGCACATAGCAACAGCGTCGATACCGATAGTATCGTGCTTGTCCATCTCGAACGCCAACTTAAGCTTTGTACCTACGCCGTCAGTACCGCTAACGAGCACTGGCTCCTTGATGTTAAGAGCTGCGAGGTCAAACATACCGCCGAAGGCACCAATGTTACCCATTGAACCAACACGCTTAGTAGATGATACGTGCGACTTGATGCGTCGAACTACTTCGTAACCAGCCTCGAGATTTACACCGGCTGCTTCGTAACTTTTTGCCATAACTTATATATTTTTATTATTTATTTTTACAATTTATTGTGATACAACGATGTAGGATAGCAGCCGTTGAAGCAAGCCATACACAACTCCTGGCGGTTACCAGACTTGAGCAACGACTCCTGGCTGAGGAACTCCAACGAGTCGGCCTCGATAGCCTTGCAAGCATCCTCCTTCGACATACGTGCACAGAGCAACTCCTCTCGTGTCGACATATCTATACCGTAGAAGCAAGGATTTGTGATTGCTGGACTAGCAATACGAACGTGCACCTCCTTAGCACCTGCCTCCTTCAAGAGACGGACAATACGAAGCGACGTTGTACCACGCACGATAGAGTCGTCGATGAGAATTACCGACTTATCCTTAACAAGCGAACGTACTGCCGAGAGCTTCATACGCACACCCTTCTCTCGCATCTCCTGCGAAGGCTGGATAAAGGTACGAGCAATGTACTTATTCTTGATAAGACCCATCTCGTATGGGATGCCACTCGCCTCAGAGTAACCAATTGCAGCACTGATACTTGAGTCGGGCACACCAATAACCACATCAGCCTTTGTTGGGCACTGCTCATAGAGCAGACGACCTGAGAGCTTACGAAATGAGTGAACGTTGCAACCCTCAATGTCGCTATCTGGACGTGCAAAGTAGATGTACTCCATAGCACACATCAAGTGACGCTGATACAAAGAATAGTGGTTAGAGCGAATGCCGTGGTGGTCGATAGTAACAATCTCACCTGGCTCGATATCGCGGATAAACTCAGCACCGATAATGTCGAAGGCACAGGTCTCAGAGCTAATAACATAACCATCGCCGAGCTTTGCAATAGACAAAGGACGCAAGCCGTGCTTATCGCGACAAGCATAGATACGATTCTTTGTCATAATCAAGAATGCAAAGGCACCCTCCAACATATTGAGAGCCTCGATAATGTTGTCGATACGCTTATCCTCTCTATTGTCCTTCTTTACAAGATGAGCCAAGAGCTCGCTATCAGACGATGAGTGGAACAGGCTACCGCGAATCTCGAGATACTGGGCAAGCTCACGCGAGTTTACCAAGTTACCATTATGAGCCAACGCAAAGTCGCCAGTATGGTGGTTGAATGAGAATGGTTGCACGTTGTTAGCACCGCCACCACCAGTTGTTGAGTAGCGAACGTGGCCAATGGCCAAACGACCCTTGAGCTTAGAGAGCTTCTGCTGGTTGAAGACCTCGGTAACAAGACCCTCACCCTTTACAGTGTTGAGTTTGTCGCCATCGAAGGCTGAGATACCACAAGCCTCCTGACCACGGTGCTGCAATGCGTGCAGACCATAGTAGGCAAGATTTGGGGCATCATCCACGCCAAAAATACCAAACACACCGCACTCCTCGTGCAGATCGTCGCCATATATATCTAATGAATCCTTAAGCATACCTATATTTATTTAAGTGCATTGTGCAATCGCTGGGCAACCTCCTCATATGTCTCACGCACACGACCCAAGTCGCGACGGAAGCGATCCTTGTCCATACGCTCACCCGTAGCCTTGTCCCAAAGACGGCAAGTGTCGGGCGAGAGCTCATCGGCAAGCACCAAAGTGCCATCAGCTGCACGACCAAACTCAATCTTGAAGTCAACAACAGTAATACCCACCTTGCCATACAACTCAACAAGGCACTCATTGATGATTGCAGACATCTCATACATTTTCTCGAGCTCTGCGTAGCTGAGCAAGCCCATAGCAACGGCGTGGTGGTCGTTGATAAGTGGATCGCCCAAGTCGCTACGACGCAACACCAAGTCGAAGATAGTATTCTCAGGGATGATACCCTCATCCATACCGAGACGCTTAGCCATAGAGCCCGCAACAACATTACGCACAATAACCTCCACAGGGATATGCTCCACAACGCGGCACAACTGGCCATCATCACCAACACGCTCAATGAAGTGCGTGTTGATGTTGTGGCTATTTAGATACTCAAGCACCATCGACGAGATGTCACACGTAAGACGACCCTTATTCTCGATTACTGCACGCTTGATATTATAGAACGCAGCAGTATCATCCTTAAAACGAACAACAACACGATCGTCGCAATCGGTCTTAAAGATCTGCTTGCTCTTACCTTCGTAGAGAAGTTCTAACTCTTTCATATGCTATCGCTTAGTAAAGTAGTTAACAGCATTCGAGAAGATATCCTGAATCTTCTCACCGTGAATATTCTTCATAAGGTCACGCTCATAACGCTCTGTGTGACCCATCTTACCAAGAATCTGACCTGATGGGTCAATAATACCCTCGATAGCGTAGCTTGAGCCGTTAGGGTTGAATGGAGAGTCGGTTGTAGGTCGGTTCTCGGCATCAACATACTGGAACGCCACCTGACCATTGCGGAACAACTCCTCGGCCATCTGAGC
>JAFYSI010000078.1 GCA_017559425.1 Alistipes sp. | reverse complement strand
CTCTGGTGGCATCTCCTCGAGCACCTTCATTAGGGCGTTGTCGAGCTTCACGAGCGACTTGTCGAGAGCGTAGGCAATCTCGCTATAGGTGAGAGTTACGGTCTGTGGCTGTGATGTGAGCATATTTGAACCTGTGAAGATGTAGTCCTCAGGCTCGTTGTCGAGCTCAGGAACAGCGGCACCGATGGCACACTTAATCTCCTCGGCAGTACGCTCACCAATCTTCACACCGTGCTGCTGACGGATGTAGTTCTGGATATCAGAGGTGAAGACGTCGCCGGCAACGTTGATAGACTCAGAGCAAACGATACCACCCAACGAGATACAAGCGATCTCAGAGGTACCACCACCGATGTCGATGATAAGGTTACCCTCTGGAGCCTCCACGTCGAGACCAGCACCGAGTGCTGCCGCCATAGGCTCGAACACGAGGTAGATCTCGCGACCACCAGCGTGCTGTGCAGAGTCGCGAACGGCACGAATCTCAACGTTTGTAGAGCCTGAAGGGATGCAGATCATCATCTTGAGTGATGGTGCAAACATACCGCGTGCAGCGTTCACCTTCTTGATGAAACCACGCAACATAAGCTCTGTAGCCTCGAAGTCGGCAATAACACCATCCTTCAATGGACGAATGGTACGAATGTTGGGGTTGGTCTTACCATCCATAAGGCGAGCCTTGTGACCAATGGCCATAAGGTTGCCGCTCTTGATGTTTACCGCAACAATCGAAGGCTCGTCGACAACGACTTTGCCGTTGTGCATAATGAGAGTATTGGCCGTACCCAAGTCAATGGCCAACTCCTGCGTAAGTGAAAAAAGTCCCATATCTCTTAATTTTTTATTTTCAAACCCACTTGATCTGCCCAAAATGCCATTTTCTGCTGCGGCGAAATGGTCGAAACAGCAAAAAATCGCACTATGGTTCAAATCTCTGATATGCAGCACGATAGACTCTATTCATCGCACACGTGCGTATATCGTTCCGCAAAGATAGAAAAAAGAAGTGGAGAATTTGCAATAATTCTAACTTTTTTATTAAATTTGTGAATAATTTTTCGCTTATGACACCAGAGAATAGAGCCAAATGTGCCGTCCTCGGCTACGGCAGCTGGGCAACAGCAATTGTCAAAACACTAACTACAAACCGCCAACACGTCGATTGGTTGGTGCTCAACGACGATATTAGAGAGTCGCTTATTCAACGAGGTCGCAACCCAACGTATCTGCCTTGGTGCGACATTGACAATGAGTATATCACACCATCTGCAGATATCAACGAGGTGGTACGCAGTGCAGATGTTGTCTTTTTGGCTATGCCATCGGCATTCTTCACCAAGTTCCTCGAACCACTCACAGAGCCTCTCAAGGGTAAGATTGTGGTATCGGCCGTCAAGGGTATCATCCCTGGCGACTACCTCACAATAGTCGAGCACGTACACCGCTACTACGATGTAGATATGAAGGATATCTGCGTGGTGACAGGCCCTTCGCACGCCGAGGAGGTTGGCCAGTGTAGATTGTCGTATCTCACTGTAGCATCGGCAGATAATACCACAGCAACAACTGTCGAGGGTCTCCTTGCAAACGACTTTTTCCGTTGCAGTCTCTCGCACGATGTACTCGGTGTTGAGGCCGCAGCGATTATGAAGAATGTCTACGCCTTGGCTGTAGGTATTGCCGTAGGTTTGCACTATGGAGACAACTTCTTGGCTGTGCTTATCGCGGGTTGTGCCAACGAGATGAACCGCTTCCTTGGTGAGTCGGTGCCTATCGAGGGTCGTAATATCAACGCCGCAGCATATATGGGCGATTTGCTCGTGACCTGCTACTCGCCACTAAGCCGTAACCGCCGTCTTGGCACGCTGCTTGGTAAGGGCTGCTCTGTGAAGAGTGCTCTCAACGAGATGACGATGGTGGCTGAGGGTTACTACGCCGCAGAGTGTATCCGTCGTAGCTCGATGCGTCGCAACATCGAGATGCCTATTGCCGATATGGTGTGGGAGGTACTCTACAACAATGCTTCGGCTCGCGATGCTATGCTCGCACTTACAAAGATTCTTAAATAATAACGTAAATAACTTGTTGAAATGAAGCTTATTAACTTTAGTGCTGCACATTCAGGTGTAGCCATCACAAATGATATGCAGGCTCGTGCAGCGGCTGCAAATGCTCTGTTGCACAATGGCCAGGGCGAGGGTAACGACTTCTTGGGTTGGGTAAATCTTCCATCATCAATCTCTGATGCTGAGCTTAGCGAGATTAAGAGTGTTGCTGCAAAGCTCCGCTCTAAGGCTGAGGTTGTAGTATGTATCGGTATCGGTGGTTCGTACCTTGGTGCTAAGGCTGTGTTGGAGGCTATGAGCAACTCTTTCGAGTCGTTGAAGAAGAAGCACGACAACCCAACAATCGTCTTTGCGGGTGAGAACATCTCTGAGGACTATACTTATGAGCTTATGGAGGCTTTGAAGGAGTACTCTATTGCTGCTATTGTTATCTCTAAGTCTGGTACTACCACTGAGCCAGCTATCGCCTTCCGACTTATCAAGGCAGAGATCGAGAAGCGTTATGGCAAGGCTGAGGCTGCTGAGCGTATCGTGGCTATTACCGATAAGGCACGTGGTGCTCTCAAGACTTTGGCAACTCAGGAGGGCTATCCTACATTCGTTATCGAGGATAACGTGGGTGGTCGCTACTCTGTTCTCTCGCCAGTAGGTCTTCTTCCTTTGGCTGTTGCGGGTGTCGACGTTGAGGCCTTTGTTGAGGGAGCTCGCGATATGGAGCGTCTCACCTCCGAGGCAACACCTATCGAGGAGAACCCAGCTGCTCAGTATGCTATCGTTCGTAACGAGCTCTATAAGGCTGGTAAGAAGATTGAGATTCTCGGCTCGTATGAGCCTAAGTTGCAGTATATTGCAGAGTGGTGGAAGCAGCTCTATGGTGAGTCTGAGGGTAAGGACCTTAAGGGTATCTTCCCTGCAAGCGTAACTCTTACTGCCGATCTTCACTCTATGGGTCAGTATATCCAGGAGGGTGAGCGTACGCTGTTCGAGACTATTATCTCTGTTAAGAACTCTAAGTACGAGGTTAAGGTTGAGAGCGACGAGGCTAACCTCGACGGTTTGAACTTCCTCACAGGTAAGCGTCT
>JAFYSI010000011.1 GCA_017559425.1 Alistipes sp. | reverse complement strand
TCAATCGACGAGAACGACTGCCCAGCTGAGGTTGTAGAGAAGGAGAAGGCTATCCAGATGGAGATGATGAAGCAGGATCCTAAGAACGCTAACAAGCCAGACGCTATCCTCGAGAAGATCGCTGAGGGTAAGATGCGTAAGTTCTACGAGGAGAACACACTTCTCAACCAGTGCTTGGTAGGCGAGAAGGAGTCTATCCGTGAGTTTATCCAGAAGGCAGACAAGGAGGCTACAGTAGTAGCTTACAAGCGTTTTGCTCTCGAGGCTTAATTTCTTGTGATAAGGGGTCATCTGCGACCTCTCAATCGTTGCCCTGAATGGGACGTACGTCAAGTACTACCCATCCAGGGCAATTTCTTTATCGAGGCCACATCTAACCTCTTCTGACAAGAAATTTACTCTTGGATTTCTTGGGGATCTTCTGCCCTTCACAATCAACATCCCACAGATTGTTCATCTGTATTACCCATCGACGGCATTTTGCCAAGAGTTGATGTGCAGCCTTCTAGGCAAATGTTTGTTTCTTGTTATAATGAGTCATCTGCGGCCTCTCAATCATTGCCCTGAATGGGACGTACGTCAAGTACTACCCATCCAGGGCAATTTCTTTATCGAGGCCACATCTAACCCCTTCTGACAAGAAATTGTCTCGTGTCGTGGCAGTATATAATATCACTTGTGATGAGTCTTAATGAGTATATATGAGTTAGAATGAGTTAATATGTAATCTGGTATATGTATACCATCTTAACCCATCTAACCTATCTTACCCCATCTTAACCTATCATTCCTTTCTCCCTTCCGGCTCTCCTCTCCTTCGTCTGCTAGAACGCCATTACTAATTTCTCTTTACTCATCAAAAGAAAAGGCCCTGCAGTGCAGGACCTTTAGTGTTGTTTACCTCTTAACAAATGTTGATTACTTCTCAACAGCTGCCTTCCAGCCGTTGTCGGTGAGAACCATATCTACCTCGTTCTCATCTGTCTCGCCATTGCCGTAGGTGATCTTCACTGTCACCTTAGCTGTCTTGCCATCCTCAGAGAGTACCTCATTAACTGCCTCGCAGTTAGCGATACCTCCCTTCTGCTCGATCTGTGGGCCTACCTTCTCCTTCATCAACGATGTAAGCATCTCCTTGCTCTGCTTCTCAGTCTCAGCATCTGCAGTTCCCAAGTTGAACTCCTCTACTGCAGCCTCGTACTTACCATCGCCAATAAGGCTATATACGTTAACAGCTGCGTCAGAAGCGGTTGGGCTTGAGCAAGATGTTGCGAATAGTGCTGCTACAGCTGCAGCCATCATAAAAAACTTCTTCATAGTTCTATCTTTTTAAGGTTAATAAATTAGTGTCAGCAGTTCGCTATCGGTCATATCCGATGGCATAATGTACTCTCCCGAGAGTGTTGGAAAACTTAGCCTTGTGCGTCGTCCGCCACTGAGCGACACCCCTGCAAGTTTGTAGATATGCTCTACGAGCTCTGTGCAGTAGAGCTTTGTGGTGTCATCGGTGTCGTACTCGTGGTCGAAGGCTCTATTCTCGCAGCTCAGTCGCCAGGCATTCTGGATAGCTATCTCGCGACCCTCCTCAGAGATGTTTACGCGGTAAATGCCCACAGCACCACTCTCGTAGCGACCTACAAAGCTTGCCAGCGGCTCGCACTTCACACGGTCTACATCCCCCTCGAAGTCGGGCTCGTAAGGCACTGCGTGGATTATGTGCCACACGCCATCCTTTATCACTGCCACGCCAACGTGCGAGAACTGTCCTCGTGTGTCGACCGAGGTCACTATACGTCCCACAACACCCGTTCCGCGGCGAAAGACGAGGTCTCCCTGCTCAAGCCTCTGCTCCAGTGCTTCGACATCAATCGAGGTGCAATGGTTGCTCCTTGTGCACCCTACAAAAAGTAGGACCACAGCCGAGATTATTATTGAGAGGGATATGTGTCGGGAATGTCTCATTCACAAATATAATAAAATGTTTTAACATTTGCAAATTATTGTCATTTTTTGGACATTTTGTGCTACATTAATACAAATGGGCTGCCACGCAACGAGCGCGTAGCAACCCATCTATATTTGAGGTTATACTCGAATTACTGGCCTGAACCGATACGTCCGCGATCCTCTGCAGAGCCGCTCTCAACGGCCTTCGTGCGGAACTGCTTACCTGCGTTGAAGTTGTACGATATGCTAAGCTTTGCCGCGAACGCTCCCCAGGGCTGGCGTGCTATCATCGTGCGGGTGAATGTAGGCTCGTTGATGGTGATGCGCTGTGCGGTATTGATAATGTTTGTTGCGCCGAGAGCTATAGTAAGCTTATTATCAAGCATTCGCTTCTTGAGCGTGATGTTCATATTTCCTGAATCTGCCACGCGGGTATTTCCTGCCACTGCACCGTGCATAAAATGACCGTCAACCTCGATAAAGAAGTTCTTTGGCAGCGTGAACGACATCTGAGCATTTGCATATGTCATAAAGTTGCGACGCACAGGCTCGTTAGGATATATACGCTGACCCAGGTACATAGCGTTAAGATTGATATTCATAGACCACCACTTCTTAATCTGGAATGGAAGGCTCGCCTGCGCAAAGTAGTTGTTCAGCGTAGGGTAGTTGATGGTCTGCAGTATCAGCAACTCTGGGTTGTTAGCATCGACGATTGTTGCCTGCTGAATGCCATTCTTCATTATGGTCATACCCACTGTCAGTGTGTACTTATACTTAAATACGGCAGTCAGCGAGAGGTTGTTCGATAATGATGGTTTCAGCTTAGGGTTGCCGCGCTGAATCATATACTCCGAGATCTTTGTCTCGTTAGGCGAGAGAGCCCAGAATGAGGGTCGTGTGATGTTGCGTGAGTACTGCATCACGAGT
>JAFYSI010000077.1 GCA_017559425.1 Alistipes sp. | reverse complement strand
TCGATCCAGGCGACAAGATTCGTGCATACATCAACGTTAAGAACCTCAACGACAAGGAGTTCGTCGAGAACAACTACCTCGTGATGTGTACCAAGCGTGGTATCGTCAAGAAGACAACTCTCGAGGCATACTCACGTCCACGTACTAACGGTGTGAATGCAATCGTTATTCGTGAGGGTGACCAGCTCTTGGAGGTTAAGCTCACCAGCGGCCAGGCCGAGATAATGATTGCAGCACGCGAGGGTCGTGCCATCCGCTTCAACGAGTCTACAGTACGTCCTATGGGTCGTGTCAGCTCGGGTGTACGTGCAATCTCTATCGAGGACGACAACGAGGTTATCGGTATGATTGCTATCGAGCCAGACTCTAAGGAGGATGTACTCGTACTCAGCGAGAATGGTTACGGTAAGCGTACTGACCTCGACGAGTATCGTATCACCAACCGTGGTGGTAAGGGTGTCAAGACCATCAACGTTACCGAGAAGACTGGACAGCTCATCTCTATCCAGGCTGTTACGGACGACAACGACTTGATGATCATCAATCGCTCAGGTCTCACTATCCGCACCTCTGCCGACCAGATTCGCGTTGCGGGTCGTGCAACACAGGGTGTTAAGGTTATCAACTTGCGTGAGGGCGACTCTATCGCATCGGTAACCGCAGTGCCTAAGACAGACGAGGAGGAGGTTGTAGCACTCGAGGGTGTAAACGAGACTTCGGAGGTAGCCGTAGAGGGCGGTGCTGAGGTTGCTGTTGAGACCCCTGCAGAGAATTAGTAATTAAGAATTTAACTATACTATTAACAATGAAAAAGTTTTTGTTTTTGGCTGCAGCGTTGCTCGTGATGGCTGCGCAGGCCGCAAATGCACAGAAGGTTAACACCGCTAAGGAGGTGGCTAAGCTCGACAAGGCCGATGCTACTCTTGTTGACGAGAAGAAGAACACTAAGGCAGCAACTTGGATTGCACACGGTAAGACTTACGCTGATGCCTATATGCTTCCAACAAAGGAGTTGCTCGTTAATAGCCCAGTTCAGACTCTTCAGATGAACGTTGGTCAGCCAGAGGGTATGTTCGAGGGTATGTTTGCCGAGACTCCAGTTATCGTTTGCAGCTACGAGTATGTTGACGTATTTGTTAACCCTCAGACCTATATGATCGTTGGTTGGGAGCAGAAGAAGGCTGTTAAGGAGAACTTGGCAGAGACAGCTATCGCCTCTTACCAGAAGGCATACGAGTTGGATCCAAAGGCAGGTTCTAAGATTGCAGCTAATGCTATGACTCTTGCTAACGCACTTGCACAGCAGGGTGACGTTCTCAACCTTATGGGCAAGACTGCAGAGGCTGCTTACAACTTCGAGCTCGCTTACCGTGCACAGCAGGTATGCCCAGAGGCTCAGGCTAATGCAGCTAACCTCTACAACGCTGGTTTGCTCTACACTATCGCAGCTTCAGGTCTTGAGGGCGAGGCAGCTGTAGCAGCATTTGCTAAGAGCCAGGCTGTTCTTAGCGAGGCTCTCGAGGCTGGCTACAAGGATGAGGTTGGTAACATCTTCTACTACCTCTTCCACAGCTACTATGGCCAGAAGGATGCTAACCGCGACGAGTTCCTTCCAAAGGCAAAGAACGCTTTGTTGGAGGGTATCAAGCTCTATCCTAAGAACGCTACTATCCTTGACGGTCTTATGAACCTCTACACCGCTGAGAAGGGTATTGGTGATCCAGCAGAGCTCATCTCAATGATCGATGAGTCTTTGAAGGCTGATCCTACAAACTATGACCTCTGGTTTGGTCGTGGCCGTGTATACAACGCTTTGAAGAACTACGACGAGTGTATCAAGTCATTCGAGAAGTGTGTAGAGTTGCGTCCTAACGACTTCGAGCCATACTTCTATACAGGTTACTTCATCATCGAGAAGGCTAACGTTTTGGTTGAGGAGCTCAATACTAACTCAGGTCTTAGCTACGAGGCTTACGAGGCTGAGAACGACAAGATTAACCTTGTATATGCTGAGGCTATTCCTTGGTTGGAGAAGGCATTCTCAATCAAGTCTGACGATGCTTCAACTATCAGCTACCTCAACAGCCTCTGCTTCCGTCTCCGCGATATGCCTGGTATGATGGATAAGTACAACAAGTACCACGAGTTGTATATGCAGATGCAGTAATTTCGCATTAAACAGATAATCATACGGGGCTGTCCACACTTACGCTGGACAGCCCCTATTTTTGGGTCATTACCAAACAATTAGGGAGGTTAACCAGTGTTAACCTCCCTAACTTTTTAGTTCTATATCCTACAACTGCTCGAGTCGCTCCAAGAGTGGAGTGAAGTCGGAGTGAGCATCGGCAAACTTATCATACGAGTGCTCCGAGTGGCCCGCCTCAGGGACATCAGAGACATACTTAACAGCCACAACGGGGATATTATCGTAGAGCTCAGCAACCTGACAAAGAGCGGCAATCTCCATATCGAACAAACCACACTCAACACCAAAACGGCTCTTAATCTCACGAACGATATCGGCATTCACGAACGAGTCGCCCGTAAATACTGTCTCGGGATCAGTACCACGCAATGAACGTGGGTCGGTAATCTCTGGGCAGAAGCCATCAGGGATTATCGCATCGTGGTGGATAGCACGCGAAGGCATAACGATATCGCCCTGCTGGCGACCGAGTGCTGCGGCAGCAAAGCCAACAACGGCCAACATATCGTACTTCACACCCTCTGCCTCTGCCTGGGTAAGAGCTCGCGACACACCTGCCGACGACAACGCCTTGCCGATACCTACCTCGCGAAGCTCGTATGAGTGCTTAAGGCCTTGAGCCTTGTCGAGAGCAACACGCATAGCACGATACTCTCGTGATGTGGGGGCACAAATAAGAATCTTCATACTACCACCACTTCTCATAGACGTTCGCAATACCGAGTGCCTCGGCCTCGTCGGCAGTGAAGAGCGTACGCATATACTCAGCCATAGCGGCATTTGTCGAGTCGATAGCATACAATCCTGGGTTGCCACACTGAATCTCGTTCAAGCCAACAACGTCAGCAGCCGACTTCAAAGGGAATACCTCCTTATATACCTTACCGAGTGCTTGACGAACATCCTCAGCCTCAACATCCTGCATTGTAGAGAGGTAGAAGCCTGTCTTACAACCCATTGGGCAGAACGAGACGATAGACTTGCCAATCTTCTCATCAAGACGCAAGTAGTAGGCCATCAAGTGCTCTATGGTATGCACCTCGCCTGAGCCGAGTGGTGCGTGAGCCATAGGGGCACGGAAACGCAAATCCCACGAGCGTACTGCGAGCTCATCATTAATATTATATACCGAACGTAGGTACAAACCTGCGTCGAGCGTGCGATGGTCGACATCGAACGACGAAACAATATTTTTCATCATATTCCTAATCATTTGAATTAATAGGACAAAGATAGGAAATTTTCTACTAAAATTGAGTATCTTTGCATTAAATTTAACAGACTCCGAAGATGAAGTTTCGCACCGAGATAGATATCAAGCCCTGGCAACACCCCATCGACTACTCCGACACGATCCTAAGCCTCGGCTCGTGCTTTGCTACCAATATGTCGCAACGTCTTGCCCAGAACAAGTTTAGGGTCTGTGCCGCACCCACAGGAATACTCTTCAACCCAGCGTCGATAGCCTCCTCTGTTGAGCTTATGGCAGAGGGGTATCGCATCACCGAGAGTGACCTTGTGGAGTGCCACGCGGGCTATGCGAGCTACCTATTTCACTCCGAACTGTCGTCCAACGACAAGGGTCAGGCAATCGAGCTAATGCAGCAGGCAATCAATAGCGGAGCTAAGGCTCTTGCCAGAGCTGACCACCTCATCATCACACTCGGCACTGCGTGGGTCTACCGCCTTAAGGAGAGTGGTAAGGTGGTGGCCAACTGCCACAAGCAACCAGCCTCACTATTTAGTCGTGAACTACTTACAGTTCAGGATATTATCGATGCTCTTGAGAGAATTATTTGTCACACCTCGGCACAGCTAATCCTCACCATCAGCCCTGTTCGTCACATAGGCGAGGGTTTGGCAGATAACTCACTTAGCAAGGCCCTTCTGCGTGTTGCCGTGGCGGTGTTTGCCGCACGCCACAGCCAGCGTGTCGTCTACTTCCCGTCATACGAGATTCTCATCGACGACCTTCGCGACTACCGCTTCTATGCCGACGACCTTGTCCACCCCTCACAGATGGCCATCGACTACATCGCCGAGAAGTTCTTCGAGGCAGCACTCTCGCGAGATGCCAAGGCCCTGAAAAGTGATGTGGAGCGTATAGTGCGTGCCGCCAACCACAGACCACAAAACCCTGGCAGCGAGCAACATAAAGCGTTTTGCAGAGGGCAGCTTGAGGCAATAAAAGCGATAAAGGGTGTTGATCTGAGTAAAGAAAGCGAATATTTTGACAAGATGTTACAAATAAATTTGTAAATTTGCCGAATATTTCGACACTATGAAGCGACTTTTAACTCTCTGCCTAATCCTTTTTGGGCTAAACACAATATCACTCCAGGCATCAGAGCCTACAACATCCAACGAGCCACCACGCCTTGTTGTCAACATCGTCGTTGGCTCAATGTGTGGCGACGACCTCGACCGCTATGCTGCTAACTTCACCGAGAATGGCTTTCGCCGTCTTATGCGTGAGGGCATAACATACACCGACGCCTACTACAACTTCTCGGCAATCTCGACAGCCTCAGGTCTTGCAACACTCACAACAGGTGCCAACCCCTCTGTTCACGGCATTGTGGGCGAGAGATGGTGGAGCCACACAGACGCCTCGTGCGTATGGCTCATCAACGACTCAAAGTCCTTCCCTGTAGAGTTCAGCACAGGCTCGGGCAACTACTCGGCACATCGCCTCACTGCACCAACATACGGCGATATGCTCCTCAACACCTCGCCCGACTCAAAGCTCTACACTGTGGCCCTCGACCCACTCTCGGCAATCGTACTCAACGGCAAGCAGGGCGTAGCACTCTGGGCAGAGAAGAATCAAACATACTGGACAACATCCTCGGCATATACCGATAAATTGCAGCAGTGGATTACGGACTATAACAAGGCGGATAAGAACAAGAACTACACCGAAAATCGCTGGCAGACGCTCTATAAGGCTGCCACATATCGCAACTCTGAAGTAGCTGTTGTCGAGGGCATTAAGGACAAGTCAACACGTCTTATCACCGACATCAACCTCGAACTTACGAAGACCCTCTACGACAAGTTGATGTACACCCCTGCGGGCAATACCGCTACCCTACGCTTTGCCGAGGAGCTCATCCTCCGCGAGTCGCTCGGTAGCGACACTACAACCGATGTACTCAACATCTACCTCGACGCAGCACGCAACATTGCCCAGATATATGGTCCTGAGTCAATCGAGTACGAGGATATGCTCTACCGCCTCGACAAAGATATCATCTCGTTTATCGATGCCATCTACAAGCAGGTGGGCAACCCCTCGAGTGCCATTATCGTCGTAACCTCGGACCACGGCACATCGCCATCGTACAACGCCACAACAGCTTCACCTCGCCACAGATTCAACTACCGACAGATGGAGGTTATCGTCAACGCCTATCTTGGTGCTCGCTATGGCTCAGATAGTTACGTTGTGGGCTATGCCGACAAAAACCTCTACCTTAACCACGCGACAATCGCCAACAAAAAGCTCGTCTACAGCGATATATGCGACGAGGTTGCCTCATTCCTCCTTCAGCTACAAGGCATCTCGACAGCCATATCTGCTACCTCAATGCGTAACACTTCATTTGGCCACGGACGCACATTCCTAATGCAGGATTGCTTCTTTGGAGCACGCAGCGGCGACGTGATTATCGACCTTGTGCCTGGCACGATAATCGAGGATAACGACTACCGCTCACTACCCTCGGGTGGTTACAACTACGACCGCCACGTGCCACTGGTAATCTCCACAGGACGAGGCGATAACCGCCGTGTGACACGCACCATCGACATTTGCGAACTCGCCCCCACACTATGCCACCTGATGGGCATAGCACAACCTTGGGCGAGCGACAAACGTCCACTTCAAGAATTTTAGCATCACGCTGATTCACAATATTTTACGAATTTACAAGCATAATATAATCCTATGACACAAGACGCAATACAAGAGAGCATAATCGAGGAGTTCTCGATGTTCGACGACTGGCTCGACAAGTATGACTACCTCATCAGCCTCAGCGACTCGCTTCCCGAGATCGCAGCCGACAAACGCACTGAGCAGTATCTCATCGAGGGTTGCCAGTCACGCGTGTGGGTAGCAGCAGAGATGCGTGATGGCAAGGTCTACTACACCGCTGACAGCGACGCTATCATCACCAAGGGCATCATCGCCCTACTCATCCGCGTGATGAACGGACGCACAGCAGCCGAGGCAGCAGCCATCGATCTCTACTTTATCGACGCCATCGGCCTCGGCGAAAACCTCTCGCCAACACGCAGCAACGGCCTTCGTGCAATGATTCAGCAGATGAAGCTCTACGCTTTTGTATTTTCAAAACAGCAGTAAACAAAGAGTATGACACCAGAACAGATTCTACAGATTGAGAAGAACATCGTTCTCACACTCAAGAACATATACGACCCTGAGATCCCTGTAAACATCTACGATCTCGGCCTTATTTACGAGATTAACTTCGAGCCTTCGGGCACTGCCGAGATCATTATGACTCTCACAGCACCCAACTGCCCTATGGCCGATATGTTGCTTGCCGACATCAACCGTGAGGTGGGCAAGGTAGAGGGCGTCGAGAAGGTGAACATCACCCTCACGTTCGACCCACAGTGGGACAAGTCGATGATGTCGGAGGAGGCACTCATCGAGCTCAACCTATTCTAAATCAGAATTACTATGTCTACGCCCAAGCATACTCTCGAGGAGCTCAAGGCTGGTGCAGCATCGCTAGCCTGCACCCACTATATCCAGGAACTTCGTGGCGTAGACTACGAGTCGCTGCTCATCACACTGACGTGTGAGCGTATGACTCGCAAATATGAGGAGGTGCTCCACATCTTCGAGAAGGTCGCTGGCAAGAGTTGGAACGAGACCTTCCACATAATGCTCTTCAGGGTGCTTGGCGGTATGGACAACCGCCAGGCGATGACCGAGCTGGCAAGTCGCGTTAATAGCTTTATGCTTATGCGTGAACGAGGCTCGATCATCAACCTCGAAGCACTGCTCATCGGTGGTTCGGGCCTCCTGGACCTATACCCTGATGACGACTACACCTACCGTCTTCGACTCGAGTTCGACCACTTAGCAGCTAAGTACAACATCATACCTATGCTTGCTGGCGAGTGGAACCTCTCGAGCTACTATCGTCACAACCACCCGACACTCCGTCTTGCACAGATTGCAGCCTGCATCCATAACCCTGAGTTCACCATTCAAAACGCCCTCACCTGCAGCAAGCGAATGCACGTCTACGACCTCTTCTCAGGCAAGGCATCGCAATATTGGGTCGACAACTTCGCAGCAAAACCTCAGGGACTCTCTATCAACGATCGCATCGGACAGCTCAAGAGCGACCTACTGGGTATCAACCTCATAGCACCGATGATGTTCTCCTATGGCAACTACTCGTCCGACTCAGATATGGTCGGCAATGCCACCAATCTTTTAGAGGATATCGCCGCCGAGCATAACCGCTTCACCAAGCCCTGGTTCTATGCTGGCGTGGAACCTCGTGACGCCTTTGTAAGTCAGGGCTTGCTGCAGCTAAGCAAGGAGTATTGCACACCTCGTAGGTGCGAGGAGTGCCCACTTGCTCGTATACTCACAAGGTAGTATAATTGCTCTTTTTTGCCCAAAATCTCCCCGCACGCACATACGCACGCATAAAAACATAGGTATCGCTGTTGTTTTTTTGGCGATAATTTTATAACTTTGCACGATTATACTCCTCTTCGATAGTCGCACACGCGTGCGAGAAGCAGTGTAAGAGAGATAATAGACGTGCAAAAAAACTATTTGAACTATGGATATAGCATCGAAAATCATTAAATTCTTCTTCGGCTCAAAGGCCGACAAGGATCGCAAGGAGATTGTACCCTACATCGAGAAGATTAAGGCTATCTACCCTACGATCTCAGCTCTCAGCAACGATGAGCTTCGTGCCCGCTCAGCGGCTCTCAGCAAGTCAATCACAGACTTCATCGCTGCCGACGAGGCATCAATCGTAAAGAACAAGGAGCTCTTGGAGCGTCCCGAGACATCGCTCAAGGATAAAGAGCGTATCTCGAAGGATATCGACGACACAACAAAGCGTATCGACGACAAGATTGAGCAGAAGCTCGAGGAGATTCTCCCCGAGGCCTTCGCCATTATGAAGGATACTGCTCGCCGTTTTGCTGAGAACGACACTGTGGTGGTTACCGCTACAGATTTCGACCGTAACCTCGCAGCAGCACGCCAGGATCTTGTAACCATCGATGGTGACAAGGCTATCTACAACAGCGTATGGACCGCTGGTGGTAACACCATCAAGTGGGATATGGTCCACTACGACGTACAGCTCTTTGGTGGTGTTGTATTGCACAAGGGTCGTATCGCCGAGATGGCAACAGGTGAGGGTAAGACCTTGGTGGCAACACTCCCAGTCTTCCTCAACGCCTTGGCACATAAGGGTGTTCACGTCGTTACTGTGAACGATTATTTGGCACGTCGTGATGCCGAGTGGATGGGTCCTATGTACCAGTTCCACGGCTTATCAGTAGCTTGTATCGACAACACACGTCCTAACTCTGAGGAGCGTCGTAAGGCCTATATGGCAGATATCACATTCGGTACCAACAACGAGTTCGGTTTCGACTACTTGCGTGACAATATGGCCTCAGCACCTAAGGACCTCGTGCAGCGTAAGCACCACTTCGCAATTGTCGATGAGGTCGACTCAGTGCTTATCGACGATGCTCGTACACCACTCATCATCTCAGGTCCTGTGCCAAAGGGTGGCGACCAGCTCTTCGCTGAGTTCCAGCCATCGGCAAAGTATATTTACGACCTGCAGAGCAAGATGTCGTCATCGGACGTAGCCGAGGCTAAGCGTCTCTTTAACGAGGGAGACCACCTTGAGGCAGGCAAGCTCTTGTTGCGTGCCTACAAGGCTATGCCTAAGTATAAGGCCCTCATCAAGTTCCTCTCTGAGCCAGGCGTTAAGGTCTTGTTGCAGAAGACTGAGAACTTCTATATGCAGGACAACGAGAAACGTATGCACGAGATTACGGACGACAACTTCGTGATCCACGACGAGAAGATGAACTCGTTGATTCTCACCGATAAGGGCCACGAGGTTGCCTCACGTCGTTTCAACGAGGAGGGCTTCTTTGTGCTTCCAGACATCGGTGCTCGTATCGCCGAGATTGAGCATAGCGAGCTCACCCCCGAGGAGCGTGCACAGCAGAAGGATACACTTCTCTCGGACTACGCAGTGAAGTCGGAGCGTGTACACACAATGAACCAGTTGCTCAAGGCCTACTTTATGTTCGAGAAGGAGGTTGAGTATGTGCTTATCGACGGCAAGGTTAAGATTGTCGACGAGCAGACTGGCCGTATTATGGAGGGTCGTCGCTACTCTGACGGCTTGCACCAGGCTATCGAGGCCAAGGAGAACGTGAAGGTGGAGGATGCTACGCAGACCTACGCTACCATCACCCTTCAGAACTACTTCCGTATGTACCACAAACTCGCAGGTATGACCGGTACTGCCGAGACTGAGGCATCGGAGTTCTGGAGCATCTACAAACTCGATGTTGTTGTAATTCCAACCAATAAGAAGGTTATTCGTGACGACCGCGAGGATCTTGTCTACAAGACTGCTCGCGAGAAATATAATGCCGTCATTGCTGAGGTTGAGCGTCTTGTTGCCGAGGGCCGTCCAGTGCTTGTCGG
>JAFYSI010000076.1 GCA_017559425.1 Alistipes sp. | reverse complement strand
GCTGAGTACCAACTCCTTCTGTGCAGGCTCCTCGCCGTTGTCGTCGCCATTGCTCTTAGCCTTGGCTGTGATGGTGATAGTATTTGAGATCTCATTGTTACGCTTAGCATAGAACTTATACTCGCCAGCGTACTTAGTCTTGAAGGTATTGCCCTCGATTGCCTCGTTGGTCTCAGCAAAGTAGATGGTTGCATCTACTGCCTCGTTGTCGGCACTCTTCACGGTAAATGTTGCAACATCGTTGCCGTCAGCCGTAATCTCAGACTTGTCGGCAATGAGTGTGAGGGTCTCCTCGATAATTGGGTCTACACTAACCTGCTCGCACGATGCAAAGCCAAGAAGTGCCACCAAAGCAAAAAGAATCTTCTTCATATTTTGTTGTTAGTGATAAGTGACGTATGGCAAGGCCTGAGCCCTGCCACACGCCGTTTTTGTGTTATTTTACTCGCTTAAGTACGATGTCGCTTGTTGCAAGCGCCCACGCCTCAGTGCCGTAGCGGAACACCGCTGGACGGTAGATGCCGTAGCCAAACTCAGCACCCGACTGGCAAGCACCGATAGTGATTGTGTTGCCATCAGCTGATACAGTAACTGGGAATGAAGCAGGAGCTGTAAAGCCGTTCTGGATATCAGCACCAAAGAAGTAGAATGTGCCGTCTGATGCCCAGTTGTAGAAGTACTCGCCGCGTGATGATGGCATAGTAACTACGTCGCCCTCACCAATCTCGAGGAATACCTTTGGACCGAAGTCGCGGAGTGCCAACATTGGGTTGTTTGCCCAGTATGAGCTTGCATCCTTGAGGTCAGCTGGTGAGTAGTAAGGCATAGGAGCGTGTGTGCCGTCAGCCTCTACGTTGAATGGCCAGCCCTGGATAACAAGGCGGTTGTGGCTACGGTAGTAGTCTGCCGATGCGTCGTCAGCACCCTGAGCGATGGTTACCTTAGCGTTTGAGATTTTAACCTCCTTGCCGTTGAACTGGATGAGTGAGTATGATACTTTCCACTCGCCAAGAAGCGATGTGAACAAGTTTGACTCAACACGTGCAGGAACTGGCTTGGCAGGAGTTGTAGCCGAAGTAACCTTCAATGTCTCAGTCTTCTCAGCATTCTTAACGCTGATGATAGCCACATACTCTACCTCTGGGAACAAATCCTCCTGCTTGAGTGTGAGGCCAGTAGTGCGGATTGCCGCTACCTGCTCTGCACTGAGCTCCATACCATACTTATCAGCAATCTCAGAGTCGCTGTAGCCGTAAGTGTTTCGTACATCGTCAACGTCAGCCTTAGTGTTGAATGCGTACCTCACTGTAGCAGCCTCAGCCGAGTAGAGGTTGAGGTTGAGTGTGCAGTAGCCATTCTCTGCAGCTGCTGTGAGCGATGCCTCTACGGTAGGTGCAGCCTGGTTAGCCTCAGTTGTTGTGAATGGCACGAGCGAGAGCGCCTGAGCACCCTTGTTGTCGTTTACAAGAATGTGGCAGATGTACTCTGTGTTAGGCTCAAGACCTGACCATACTGCCTCGTTAGCACCTGTGAGGTTCCAAGAGCCTGCTGATGGGTAAGCCACGAGTGTTGCAAGCATTGACTCGCCGTAGCCAGCGATGATACTATCCGACCAAGCCTTGTCACGAACGAGGATGTAGTAATCCACGACGCTGCTGTCTGGGGTAGTCTTGATGTTTACTGATGTTGCTGTGATATCTGTGAGCTCGGTTGTAAGACCTGCAGTAGATACTGGACGCTTAGGTGTGCGAGTAGTCTTGTAGAAGATATCACCAACAACGGTCTGACCATCAGCGATAGCTGCGATAACGTAGTACTCGCTATCCTCACGAACGTTCATATTGTATGAGCCGTAAGTGCCGCCATTAACCCAGTCAACAGTAATCTCACCCTTTGAAGTGATACCGATACCAGTCATTGAGATGTACTCCTCAGGTGTGAGGTTGTTGTACTCAAGGTATGCAGCATCGATGCACTGGAATACGTAGCTACCTGCGATGTTGATTGAGAACGAGATAGTGTCGTAAGTAGTACTGTGGATTACGATAGGGTTGTCAACGCCATCATCAGGAGTTGTGAACTTGAGGGTCTTAGGAGCACTCTGAGCCTCGCCAGCACGCAACACAGCGTAGACTGTATAGTTGGTGTTGTCGTTGAGGTCAGTGATAGTGATTGTAGCCTTCTGCTTAACCTCAGCAGAGTTCAACGAGTAGAGCTCGTCGATCTTTGGAGTGTCGTAGCCCTCAGCAACTACAGCATAGCCGAGAGTACCATCGACAGTTGTTGTAACCTCGAAAGTGAATGAGTCGAAGGTCACCTCAGTCTGGGTGAGTGTGATCTCTGGCTTCTCGGTGTTCTCGTTACCGCCGGTGCCGGTTCCTGGCTCTGGCTCTGGAGTTGGCTCGTCAGGCGTACAGCCAACGACCAACAAAGCACTGCAAAGAAGTGCCCACAAAAAGTGAAGTTTTCTCATTGTAAAAAGTTTTAAAGTTTATAAATTTTTCTCTTGTGTTTTCTTGCAAACTAATTCTCACGTTGCCTTAAAAGGCATTTGGGGACAAAATTAGTAAAAAAATCATAAATAACAAATATATTTCTATTGTGAGCAAGACAAAAAGTCTAATATTATCTCCTCCCTCGAGATAGAGTTGCCTATGAGCCTGACTCTATTGTTACATACAGAATCGCACATTGGGCTCAGCGATTTTGTTTATTGATTTGTATTTGTCGTAAAAAATTATTAATTTTGTTGTCAAACTAAAATTTTAGATATTATGAAAAAGTTATTCTCTACACTTTTGCTCGCTGTAGCAGTTATCTTTGTGCAGTGTGGTGCTTCGGCACAAAACTTCCTTATCGAGCCTGATGGCGTAGGCCCAATTCGTCACGGTGTCTATGTTAATACTCTTCCAGACAAGGTTGAGGGTCTATACGATTCACGCGAGATGCTCGAGGAGTATGACGAGATGGAGGATGAGTATCGCTACACTTGCTACTTCAAGCTCAATGGCGATGTACGCGTTATCGCTGACCTTAACGAGGATAGTATGGTTTGCTACGTTCTCACTTCTGGCAGCGAGATTCGCTCTAAGTCAGGTGCTTACGATCCTATGCCTGCTCGTGAGTTTATCCTCTTGCCAGGTATTAAGACCATTGTAAATCCCGATATGGACTACTTCCAGATTCGTTTCCAGATCGATGGTCTCGATGTTTTGATCGACTACTATCAGTTCTCTGCCGAGGGTCAGAAGAAGTATGATGCAGCTCTTAGATCGGGCGTTGCTCCTAAGTTCGTGCCATCAGACTTTAACGCAGAGTCATACATTATGATTAACCGCGAGTACTAATCTACACTAACCAACAAAAATTGGGGTTGTCCACGCGTAGGACAACCCCATTCTTTTTTTACTATTTTGAGGATTACTTCTGGCGGAAGTAGATCTGGATTGGTACACCCGAGAAGTCCCACTGCTCACGAAGCTTGTTCTCCAAGAATCGACGGTACGACTCCTTGATGTACTGTGGCAAGTTCACGAAGAAGGCGAACTGTGGGGTAGGCGTTGGAAGCTGTGTTACATACTTGATCTTGATATACTTACCCTTAGTTGCTGCAGGAGGGTAGTTCTCGATAAGTGGCAAGAAGAACTCGTTGAGCTCTGATGTCGAGATACGACGCTTGCGTGACTCGTAAACGCGGATTGCTGCTTGCAACACATCGAGGATACGCTGCTTGTTGATTACTGATGTGAAGATGATTGGAATATCGCTAAATGGAGCGAGCTTCTTCTCCAAGAACTCACGCCATACCTTCATAGTGTTGCTATCCTTCTCCACGAGGTCCCACTTGTTAACCACGATGACACAACCCTTGCGGTTACGCACAATGAGGTTGTGGATGTTGAGGTCCTGAGACTCAATGCCCTGCTCAGCGTCGAGCATAAGCACGCAGACGTCAGCATTCTCGATAGCACGGATTGAACGCATCACTGAGTAGAACTCGAGATCCTCGGTCACCTTTCCCTTCTTACGCATACCTGCTGTGTCGACCAAGTAGAAGTCCATACCGTACATATTGTAACGTGTGTGGATAGAGTCGCGAGTAGTACCCGCCACGTTGGTCACGATGTTACGCTCCTTGCCAAGAAGGGCGTTTGTCATTGAAGACTTACCTACATTAGGACGACCCACGATGGTGATGCGAGGGAGTGTAGCGTCGTACTCGGCAGTAGTATCCTCTGGCAAGTTAGCCAAGATAGCATCCATCATATCGCCAGTACCGCTACCTGACATCGAACTAATGCAGAATGGCTCGCCGAGACCCAATGAGTGGAACTCGTGAGAGTAGTAGATGAGGTCGTAGGTATCAACCTTGTTACATACGAGCATCACCTTCTTGCCTGAGCGACGAAGGATGTCGGCCATCATCATATCTAGGTCGGTGATACCTGTGCGTACCTCCACAAGGAAGAGTATAAGGTCTGCCTCCTCAATTGCGAGCATCACCTGACGGCGAATCTCATCCTCGAAGATATCCTCCGAATTCACGGTGTAACCACCAGTGTCGATTACTGAAAACTCCTTACCATTCCAGTCGGTTTTGCCGTAATGGCGATCGCGTGTTGTGCCGGCAGTTTCGTCGACAATAGCCTGACGCTGACCTACCAAACGGTTAAAAAGTGTTGACTTGCCCACGTTGGGACGACCTACAATTGCAACAAGACTCATAACTATATTTCGGTTTTATTATTTCGCAAATTGTTATCTCTTCGCTCTCTTATCTACATATTACGCCACAAAGATAAGCGAAATCATCGAATTATGAAAACTTTACAAAATATTTAGTAGATATTTTGGTTTGTTTTAATAAAAATCGTACCTTTGGATGATATTCTGATAATTGTTTTGGATGATTGATAGACAAAATATAGTGAAGCGTTGTTTTAAGTGTGTCGTGGCGTTGGTTGCCTTTCTCGTTTTGGCACAGCCTCTCAAGGCTCAAGACCACGACCATATTGGCGGTGGCAACGATGGTCCGCGAGTGCGTACAGAGTGGGGCATTGGCGTGGGAGCATCCTACACAATGCTCGAGACAAACACGGCATTTGTTGATCTTAAACCCCGCTTTGGGCTTGGGGGTCAGCTCCATATGGGTCTCCTCTTTGGCAATAACTTTGCTCTTGAGGCCGAGATTCATTATAGCAGTGGCTCGGTCATTGCCTCGCTTCCTGGTGTCGATCTTTCACGCAAGATTAAGACCGCAACTGTCGATTTTCCCGTGATGCTGTCGCTCAGAATGCTCGACAACATCATCCAGGTAGATGCTGGTGTGCTGTTCGCGGTGATGAGCCGTGCGGAGTATACCTACAATAGCGAGGTTATGTTCTTCGGTCCGATGTATCCCACCTTTAACCTAACGTTTGGTGCGGGTGTTCGCCTCTCACGCCACTTTGTGCTTGAGGCTCACTACATCTACCCATTGGGCGAGACTACTAACCAGTTTATTGCCAAGGAGAACACCTTTACGAGTCGTGCATCACGCATCACAGCGGGTCTAACACTTACGTTTTAACGAAGATTATGAGCGAAGAGATTACAAAAGAGATATTGGTTGAGGGCGTCGATGCCCGTGAATTGTATGGTGCTCAGGATGCCTATCTTGAGCAGATGCGTGAGCTGAGTCCAAAGATTAAGATTGTTGCCCGTGGCGATAAGATTAAGGCCCTCGGTGCTAAGAGCGATGTCGCAGCCTTTGAGCGTAGGATGAACGCCCTTGTTGCCTACTATGTGAAGTATGGCCACATATCATCCGAGGTGGTGTCGCAGGCCTTTTCATCGAGCCTCGAGGAGCTCTCGGCAGAGCCACCAGCAGTCGACAAGGATGCTATCGTCTATGGCAATAATGGAGCTATCATCCGTGCCCGTACTGTCAACCAGCAACGCCTCGTGAAGCTTGCTGAGAGGAATGATCTCCTCTTTGCCGTAGGTCCTGCGGGTTCGGGTAAGACCTACACGGCTATTGCCCTTGCTGTTCGTGCGTTGAAGGAGCGTGAGGTACGTCGCATTATCCTTACGCGTCCCGCTGTCGAGGCTGGCGAGAAGCTCGGCTTCCTGCCTGGCGATATGAAGGAGAAGCTCGACCCCTATTTGCAGCCGTTGTACGATGCACTCAACGATATGATTCCTGCGGCAAAATTGCAGAAGTATATCGAGGAGGGCACGGTGCAGATTGCCCCATTGGCATATATGCGTGGTCGTACGCTCGACAATGCTTTCGTAATTTTGGACGAGGCACAGAACACAACGCTATCGCAGATTAAGATGTTCTTGACGCGTATGGGTCGCAACGCCAAGTTTATCGTTACGGGCGACGTCACACAGATCGACCTGCCTCGTCGCTCGGATAGTGGTCTTACGCGAGCTATGGAGACCCTTAAGTCTATCGACGGCATAGGTATTGTGGAGTTCGATAAGCGAGACATCGTGCGTCACCAGCTGGTGAAGTACATTGTCGATGCCTTCGACAAGCGTGAGGAGTTGGAGAATAGCCTAAGAAAAACAGATAAGAAAGAGTAACTAATTTATTAACAATTAAACTAATATGGACAAGAATTTGAAAGGTTTGAAGCCAGCGTTGGTGTGGAAGCACTTCGCTGAGATTTGTAACATCCCTCATCCCTCACACGAGGAGGATGCTATTCGTGAGTATATCGTAAAGTGGGCTCAGGAGCTCGGTTTGGAGCATAAGGTCGACGAGGCTCAGAATGTATATGTTTATAAGCCAGCTACTACAGGTATGGAGGATCGCAAGGGTATCATCTTGCAGGCACACACTGATATGGTTCCTCAGAAGAACAACGACAAGGAGTTCAACTTCTCGACAGATCCTATCGAGGCCTATATCGACGGTGAGTGGGTTACTGCTAATGGCACAACTCTCGGTGCTGATAATGGTATCGGCTTGGCTGCTGCTATGGCTGCTATGGAGGATGCCGACCTTGTTCACGGCCCATTGGAGTGCTTGTTTACTGCTACTGAGGAGACAGGTATGGATGGTGCTTTCGGCCTTCAGGGTGGTTTGCTCAAGGGTGACATCTTGCTCAACCTCGACTCTGAGACTGAGGGTGAGTTGTATGTAGGTTGTGCTGGTGGTATGGACGTAAACGTTACGTTCAAGTACCGTGAGCAGGCCTTGGAGGGCAAGTTCGCTGCTTACAAAGTTACTGTTAAGGGCTTGAAGGGTGGTCACTCTGGTATCCAGATTGGTACACAGCGTGCAAATGCTAATAAGGTGTTGTTCCGCTTGTTGCGTCAGGAAACTGAGTCTTACGGCTTGGAGCTCGCAGCTGTTGAGGGTGGTAATATGCGTAACGCTATCCCACGCGAGGCTTGGGCAGTAGTCGTTGTTCGTGAGGCAGAGAAGGCTATCTTCGAGGCCAACGTAAAGTCTTACGAGAAGGTTATCATCAAGGAGTTCGAGGGTATCGAGGACTCTATCGAGATCTTCGCTGAGCCTGTTGAGTGCCCTAAGGCTATCATCCCACACCTCGAGTCACACTCATTGATTCGTGCTGTTTGCGGTTGTCCTAACGGCGTTCAGCGTATGTCTATTGCTATGGAGAACCTCGTGCAGACATCTTCTAACCTCGCTATCGTGGTGTCTAATGGCTCTACTATCGAGGTTAAGTGCTTGTTGCGTTCTTCAATAGATATTGAGAAGGGTGAGTTGGCTGGTGCTATCTCATCAGTATTCGAGCTTGCAGGTGCTGATGTTGAGCTCTCTGGCTCATACAGCGGTTGGAACCCAAATATGAAGTCTCCAATCTTGCACACTATGCTCGAGTCTTATGAGAAGCTCTACGGCAAGCGTCCATCTGTTACTGCTATCCACGCAGGTTTGGAGTGCGGTATCATTGGTGCTAAGTATCCAGGTATGGATATGATCTCGTTCGGTCCTACCATCTGCTACCCACACTCTCCAGATGAGAAGGTGGAGATCGCCTCTGTTGAGAAGTTCTACGACTTCTTGCTCAACACATTGCGTAACGCTCCACGCAAGTAACGATCGAGGGTTTCGATGAGAGAGCAGGTCATAGATAGACCTACGGTCGAGGCCGATGTACGTTGGTTTGTCGTTGTCAACCCCATATCTGGTTCAGGTAAGGGGTTGGACGACTTTCCGCTTATCTCGAAGCTTCTTCGCGACAATGGCATCCGCTCGGAGTCGGTATTCACTGAGCATAAGTGCCACGCTGCGGAGCTTACGGTGTCGGCTATCAACTCCGGCTATCGCCATATCATTGTGATTGGTGGCGACGGCACGCTGCACGAGGTTATCAACGGCCTCTTCATTCAGCAGAGTGTCGAGCCGAGTGAGGTTACCATCGCCGTTATCGCCGTAGGTACGGGCAACGATTGGATTCGTATGTTCGGCATTCCTACACGCTACTCCGAGGCTATCCGTGCCATCAAGGAGGGCTATACTTTCTTGCAGGATGTCGCTGCGGTGGAGTATGAGGAGTCTCGCTATCGTCAGGTGCGTTATGCGGCAAATGTCGCTGGCGTGGGCTTCGATGCTGCCGTTAT
>JAFYSI010000010.1 GCA_017559425.1 Alistipes sp. | reverse complement strand
TGTAGTACTTAAGCATCGCCTCAAGGAACTCGACACGCTCCTGGCGGTTGAGACCTATCTCGCCGAGGTAACGAACATCGCACTCAAGCATATCGTGCAGGATACGAGCATTCTCGGGCGAGAGGGCAAAGCTCGGGATAAGGGCATTAGGCGTGAAGTGACCATCACGAATGTCGAGCCACGCACCGTCGATATACTCATTATCGGGCGAGAAGCCGAGAGGGCGGCTAAGATTTGCCAAAAACCACAGATGGAAGTTGGCAATACCCTCCTCTAAGGCATCGAGGGCTGCCACAGATCCCCAAACAAAGTCGAAGAGGCCGCTACACTCCTCACTCTCCTTGACAAGGCGATACAACACCTCTGCCATAAAGAGTGCCATCGTCGATTTATGCACATCGAAAGGCGTGGAGTGAAGCACCATACCAGGCACTACATCTTTCATTCTGTGCATCGACATCTTGGTCGAGGTAAGGCCTTCGAACTCAAGGGTAAACATCGGCTGCAGGAGTGCCATCTTTGACCCTTTAGCCGTTGGACGCACACCCTGCACCATATAGCTCTGACGGCCACATACGTCGGTGAGCAGGTGGACAATAACCCCCTTCTCGCCATACTTAAGTGTGCCGAGCACTATACCTCGTGCCTTATAGCTCTTTAGTGCCATCGCTACTTTGGATCGTGCCAGCGTCCGTCACGCTTGATAATCTCTATAAGGTGATCAAGAGCCTCGCTCTGGTGTATGTTACGCTCCACAATCTGCTGTCCGCGATAGAGTGTGATATGCTCTGCCGATGATCCCACATAGCCATAGTCGGCATCCGCCATCTCGCCAGGACCATTCACAATACACCCCATAACGCCAATCTTGAGATCCTTGAGGTGTGAGGTGCGAGCCTTAATCTCGGCAAGCGTAGTCTGTATGTCGTAGAGCGTGCGACCGCAGCTCGGACAGGCGATATACTCAGTACGAGAGAAGCGTAGGCGTGAGGCCTGCAAGAGTATCAACTCGAACTCCTCGATTGTAGCCTCATCCAACGCTGGAGCATCAATCCAGACACCCTCTGCCAAACCATCGAGAAGCAAGCTTCCCATATCGGCAGCGGCGTAGATAGCCACTAACTCTGGATTTGTCTCATCATATCGTCTACGGAGTACAACAGGACGACTATCCTCTCTATTGAGAATCGCTGCTCGCCACTCGTGCGTAGGGTTGTTAGATGTAGCCTCAACGACATCATACTCCGATGTTATCTCACTATGTGTTATAGGTTTAGCCGAGGTGCGAGGACGGAACTCGGTAGGCGAGTAGCCACCGAGTGATGCCACAGTAAACTCTGCGGTGCGTCCCTTGAAATAGTCGACCAATGCCCTACCCACAGGAACCTCGTTGGCTGGCTCCTCGGTAAGCGATACACGGAGTGTGTCTCCAATGCCATCAGCCAAGAGAGCACCGATACCCACAGCACTCTTGATACGCCCCTCGATGCCGTCGCCAGCCTCCGTCACACCGAGATGGAGAGGATAGGTCATCCCCTCACGCTCCATAGCCTCGACCAAGAGGCGGTAGGCCTGGACCATCACACGCGTATTGCTCGACTTCATCGATACCACAACATCGTGGAAGTCGACTACACGGCACATCCTCAAAAACTCCATCGCCGAGGCTACCATACCCTCAGGCGTATCACCATACTCGTCGAAGATGCGTCGTGCGAGCGAGCCGTGGTTGACGCCTATGCGTAGTGCCACGCCGCGACGACGACATATCTCTATAAGTCGCTCG
This sequence comes from Alistipes sp., assembly GCA_017559425.1. Classification (GTDB taxonomy): domain Bacteria; phylum Bacteroidota; class Bacteroidia; order Bacteroidales; family Rikenellaceae; genus Alistipes. Next base: position 36,174 of record JAFYSI010000010.1, on the reverse strand, counting down.
AGCTCGCCTCCCGACGTGCGGAAGTTACCTGGGTTGATACGCACCTTGTCGACAGCCTCTGCGGCAATCATCGCAATCTCGGGCGTGAAGTGTATGTCGGCAACGATAGCTGTTTGGTAGCCATCCTCACGCAGACGCTCCACTATGGGGCGAAGAGCCTCACCCTCGCGACGACCCTGAGCCGTGAGACGTACTATCTCGGCACCAGCATCGGCAATCGACTTTGTCTGCTCCACAGAGCACTCCACATCCGATGTCGGAGTATTGGTCATCGACTGCACGGCGATAGGGTTCTCGCCACCAATTTTGACCCCTGCAATTCGCACTTCGTGAGCTGTGCGACGCCTATATTTTAGCACTTGTTGCATACTCTTTGGTTTTATACTACAAAGTTAGCTCTTTTTTCGGGAAAAGTGTTGCAAAGAGCAAAAATTAGAAATCACAACTTTGTAAACTACTGATATACTGCACATTACATACGTTTTCAGCATAGGCTCAAAACCACCCTTGTAACTGCCTGATAATCAGCGAGTTGAAAAATTAGCAAAATTTACATTTTCAACCGTCTAATAATCAATTAGTTAAGTAGTGCCTCGCGGAAATAATTTTGCCCAAAAAATTTGGTCACGCTGATTAAATGGTGTACTTTTGTAGTAGTAAAAAAGCTACGAACTATGAGACGTGTTACACATATTCTATTTACAGTGTCTCTGCTGCTCGGCCTTGTGTCGTGCGAAAAGGATTTCAGCTCAATAATAGGTATCGATGCCGCTGCTCCGATTGAGATGAAGCTTAGTGGCTCAAACTATAATTGGAAGAACGAGAAGTTTTCGAGCGACGGAGGCATCTTCACGACAAACAACCACCCCGAGATTGTAATGAAGGATAATGGTGGCTTTACCCTTGAGCTCGACCGCTGGGTTACGTCTAAGAATAATGCAGAGGCCGAGCTAAACCTATATATAAATATTGACAAGCCCTTTAAGGAAAACGAGGTCTACAGCCTTGCAGATATGGCTTGCATCGACTTTCACGAGCGAGGTGCTACCACCACCCTACCAAGTGGTGGTACGGTGACCGACATCATCATCCACTGCTATCGTGCTACCGAGGGCTACATAAAAATCACCAAGATTAATACCTACGCAAGCAACCACCTCATTAGTGGCGAGTTTGAGTTTAAGGGCAAATGCCAAGACCACGGAGATACCATAGAGGTGAGCAGCGGCACGTTTAGCGACTGCCAGATACATATATCATATGGCACAGACTGCCACGGAGGCAAAGTTGAATAACCTAAAACGCAATAACTATGTGGGCAAAGATTTTAACACGACTCTTCGCACTGTTTGGAATGACGCTTACGTGCGTAGCCTGCTACGGCACTGAGTATAGCGAGTACAACCCTATGCTTCGCCGTGCCACGGGCATTGTGGAGGATAGCGACGGCAACCCTATTGAGGGTATCAAGGTGAGCACAACCTCTTCCGAGAGCTACACCAACAAGGATGGCTGGTTCTACATCCAAGATATTGTGGGTACTGCCCACTTCGAGGACGTTGATGGCGAGGCTAATGGCGGCAAGTTTCAGTCGCGAAGCATAAACCTTACGAATGGGCGTGTCGACGAATATTACGACTTAGGCATTGTGACGCTCTATCGCGAGGACGAAAATGTGTCAAACCAATAAAATATGATGGCTATGAAACGACTTATCTATTTTCTACTCAGCATCTTGGGCTTTGCTGGTGTGAGCTGCGAAGAACAAGAAGAACAAGAACAGGTGTGTATGTATGGTGTGCCAACAGCGAAATACGAGCTTAAGGCCCGTGTTGTTGACTCTGAGGGTAACCCTATCAAGGGTATCGAGGTTGTTGTGACCCCCGAGGAGCAAGAAAACGAGTGGAACCGAGTGTTGGAGACTACAACGAAGGAGGATGGCACGTTTGAAAATAGCAGGACTCGAAACTCGATGATCACAACTAAACTTTATGTAAAGCTTACGGATGTCGACGGCGAGGAGAATGGCGGTGAATTCAGGGAGCTTACGCAGGAGGTCAATGTATATCACTCACCAGCCTATAAGATTGAGGATGACGACAGTTGGTATTCGGGCTGCTACAAGGTAATAGTTGGAGATATCAAGCTCGAGCCTAAATCGACCGAACTGAACGGGAGCGAAAATGAGTAAGTAACAACTGATATAGTATGAAACGATTTACAATATTTATGTTAACTCTTCTTGGCTACTCATTTGTAAGTTGCGATCCTAACGAAAGAGCCGAAATAGATACCCCAATGTATGGTGCTCCTATGGCTGAATACCAAGAGAATCCTCTTGTAGATGAGACACTTACCCAAGAGAGTAACAACGACCCACAAAACGAGTAACAGAGTATGGGAAAACGTTTGGGAGTGCGACAGTGGTTGGCACTCAAGCTATTCAAGAAACTACGTCAGATACGTCGCGATGAGCACATATTAAATACTCTCTTTTGGGAGTGTACGCTACGTTGCAACCTTCAATGTCGTCACTGCGGTAGCGACTGCCGTGTGGACAGCAGCGTGACAGATATGCCATCAAAGGACTTCTTCCGCGTGCTCGACAACGAGATTACGCCCAACGTAAACCCCAATAAGGTGCTCGTGATACTCTCGGGTGGCGAGGTGCTCGTGCGCAAGGATCTCGAGGATATAGGCCTCAACCTCTACCGTCGTGGCTACCCTTGGGGTATGGTGACAAATGGCCTCGGCCTAAGTCGCCAGCGTCTCGACTCGCTCATCCGCTCGGGACTCCACTCAATAACTGTGTCGCTCGACGGCTTCGAGGAGCAACACTTCCACATTCGCCAAAACCGCGATAGCTTCAAGCGTGCTGTCGAGGCTATAAAGATGATATCTGAGGATGAATATCTCGCCTCTGACGTGGTGACTTGTGTGACACCAGCACTCATACCCCACCTCGAGGAGTTCAAGGAGTTTCTCTACTCGCTCGGCGTGCGTCGCTGGCGACTCTTCGCCATATTCCCCGTAGGACGTGCCGCCCAAGATGAGTCGTTGCAACTCAACGATGAGGAGTACACCTATATGCTCCAATTTATCGAGCGTACACGCCACGAGGGACGTGTCAAGGCGTCACACGCCTGCGAGGGCTTCCTCGGTGGCTACGAGCTCAAGGCTCGCACAAACCCCTTTGAGTGTTACGCAGGTGTTGGCATCGCCTCGATACGCGTGAACGGCGACATATCGGGATGCACAAGCGTAAGAGCAAACTTCACACAGGGAAATATCTACAAAGACAACTTCTGGGATGTGTGGCAGAACCGCTTCGAGAAGTTCCGCAACAGAGATTGGGCAAAGAAGGGGAAGTGTGCCGACTGCAAGATGTGGCAGTACTGCGAGGGCAACGGTATGCACCTCTATGACGACGATGAGAACTTGCTGATGTGCAACTATCACCGCATTTTGCGATAGTGGCTAAACAGCTGTAAATCCATAGATTAAGATACCAGCAACACCCGATATTACGATGAGTAGTATCGGGTTTCGCTTTCGTGCCGAGGCAACGAGCGTAACGCTAAATATCACCCAGCTCCAAGCGTCGATAAAGCTCGCACCATCATCCTTGCTAGCGGGGAAGATAAGCAGCAGAGCTGCCGAGGCAATCATACCAACGACCACAGGACGCATACCAGCAACAACTCCCTTCACATAGCGATTGTCACGCAATCGAAGGAAGAATATCGTAAGCAGTAACATTATGCTTAGAGCAGGTAGCGACACAGCTATGGTAGCGACTACAGAACCCCAGAAACCCGCAACCTCATAGCCGATGTAAGTGGCCGAGTTGATGGCGATAGGGCCAGGTGTCATCTGCGATATAGCGACAATATCCGAGAACTCGGCACTTGTGAGCCACTTGTGCGAGACGACGACCTCACTATAGATGAGCGAGAGCATAGCATAGCCACCGCCAAAGCCAAAGAAGCCAATCTTGAGGTAGCTGATAAAGAGCTGCAGGAGGGTCATCATCGCTCAACCCCCTTTCCGCGTGCTGCCCACCCAAGGCCGACAGCAGCACCAACAACCAAGAACCATACAGGCGAGATGGCGAAGTACCACACCACAACTGCCGTAGCTGCCGCAATGGCAATAAGCATCCAGTGCATACCTCGAGCAAGGCCCACAATGGGTGCTACGATAAGGGCGACAACAGCGGGACGCATACCTCGAAAGGCGGCATCGACCCACCTATTATCTCGAATCTCTGAGAAGAATATCGCCACGGTGAGAATCACCAAAAACGATGGTAGTATCACACCGAAGATTGCGGCCAAAGCTCCCCAAAAGCCACGACACTTATAGCCGACAAATACCGCCGTATTGAGCGATATAGGACCGGGAGCGGTCTGTGCAATGGTTAACAGGTCAACAAACTCACGCTCCTCTATCCAGCCACGTCGCGTGATAACCTCGTGTTGAATGATGGGTATCATAGCATAGCCTCCACCAAAGGTGAAGGCTCCAATCTTGAGAAATGAGAGGAATATATCTATGATACGAGCCATCTTTTATCGCTTGAAACGATAGTATGTGCCAAACGGGATCTGCTTCTTGCTACGATCCTCGAAGTACAACTCGCCCATCTGCTCAAACTCGGGACGACCAAAGGCCTGATGCACAGCTGTGCGTGCAAGCATCGACGAGAGACCCATAGAGTATAAATTAAGCACCAAGAAGGCACCTCGCTTCTCAAGCAAGGCAGCACAGCACTCCAACATACGGCAGATATGCTCCTCAAGCACCCACTTCTCGCCATTAGCACCACGACCATAGGCAGGAGGGTCGAGGATGATGGCGTGATACTTATTGCCACGGCGCACCTCACGCTCGACGAACTTCATAGCATCCTCAACAATCCAGCGAACACCATCCAAGCCTGACGACTCCATATTCTCGCGTGACCAGGTAACTACCTGCTTCACAGAGTCGACGTGCGTAACGTCGCCGCCCGCAGCACGTGCCGCCAGAGTAGCACCACCCGTATAGGCAAAGAGGTTCAAGACCTTAGGACGCTCAACGCCCGCAGCCTGAAGCTCCTTGATGGAGTCATAGATAAACTCCCAGTTAGCCGTCTGCTCGGGGAAGATGCCGACGTGCTTGAACGAGGTAAGTGCCAGACGCATACGCAGATGCATATCCTTATAGTCGAAGCCCACGCTCCAACGTGATGGCATCTCGGGCTTTAGTCGCCACTCGCCACGCTCCTCGGACTTAGAGTCACGCAAAAACGAGGCATCGGCACGCTGCCACTCGCTGATATTAAGACTCTTACGCCAGATGGCCTGAGGCTCAGGACGGCGTACTACATATCTTCCAAAACGCTCGAGCTTCTCACCCTCACCTGTGTCGAGGAGCTCATAATCGGGGATATTTGGTGTAAGCTGCTTTATCATCTTTGTCTATGGTTTTCACTTTCTGAACAATCTATGAGCGACATTCGGCACTTGGCACAGTCGAAATCGAGCAAATAGCGGCTACGGCCGTGCTCGATGAAGAGTCTATCGCGAAGCTTCGAGCCCCTCTTAAGGCACTCGCCAATCTCGCGGCGGATGCAGTAGCTTGACTCCATAACTCGCTCTCCGTGTGTCGAACGCCACGAGTCGAGACCCTCAATAATATGCTCCACACCGTGCTTAGTATAGAACTTGCGGGCAAGAGAGTTTACTACATTATGTTGAGGTGACAATCTTCGCTCAGGGTAGCGAGCCTCGCCCGAATCACTGCGAATATCGTGCTCAGGGATAATCTCTGCACGGTGTGACGCAAGTAGCGATAGTGCCTCACGACGAATCTCAGCAAGGAGCTTTGCAGTAGCAAACCACTCGGCACCCTCGACCTCCACGCTCGTAACACGGAAGATGCTATCGCCGCTCTTTGCCATCTGCTCCTGGGCTACAGCACGCATCTTATCGACACTCTTCGACTGGTCGAGAGCCACGCTACGAGAGATCGCAATGCTCTCACCCTCACAATCGGTATATACAACCTCAACACCTGATGCTGAGAGCTTTACACAGCACGCTGCATCGATAGCACGACGTATGCGGCTACGCTCTACAGATTGCGTGAATTGGTGGTCATAGTTTCTATACACCTCCATACCCGCCTTGATGCCATCCATACGATTTGGCTCGATGATGCTGCCATCTGTGCGGTTGACATTAGTACCAATGATACCATCACCCGAGATGAAGCAGAGGCCATCACCAGCATTCAGCTGCATGCGACTCACAAGCTTGAAGCTACGACGGTCGGTCGTTGCCACACAGCCCACATACTCGCCAACAGCCTTAGGCGTGAGGAACGAGGCGACACCTGCACGCTTGCCCATAAACATATACTCGCCACCATCACGCGAAAAGCTCTTGCGTGGATCGGGCGTAAACTCCACCTCGCTACGGCCTACAGACGAACGTCGACAATCGGGACGCGAAGCAAGAGCCTCGTCGATCTTCTGACGGTAGTAGCTCACCACATTCTTAATATAGTTATCATCCTTGAGACGACCCTCAATCTTGAACGACATAACTCCTGCGTCGATAAGCTCGCCAATACGCTCTGAGAGGTCGAAATCCTTGACCGAGAGAAGGTGCTTACCGCGGATGAGCTTCTCACCACGCTCGGTCACGAGGTCGTAGGTAAGACGGCAGGGCTGTGAGCACTCACCTCGGTTACCCGAACGCGTTGATTGCGAACGAGATAGATAGCAACGACCGCTATGACCCACACATATTGCACCGTGAATAAAACACTCAAGGTCGACGGTTGTGGCCTTGCGTATCTCTCGAATCTCATCGAGCGACAGGGCACGCTCTAAAATCACACGCGTGAAGCCACTATCCTCAAGGAATTTTGCCCCCTCTGGCGTCATATTGCAGACCTGCGTAGAGGCGTGCAGCTCGACAGGGAGGTTCATCTCGCGATAGGCCATATCCTGAACAATAAGTCCATCGACACCCACAGCGATAAGCTCACGAGCAAGACGCTCGGCATCGGCGAGTTCGCTCTCGTAGAGGATGGTATTTAGTGTGACATATACTCGCACACCAAAAAGGTGAGCATAGGCTACCACACGGGCGATGTCGTCCGTTGTGTTGGTTGCTGCACGGCGTGCTCCATAGCCACTTGCTCCGATATAGAGTGCATCGGCACCGCAGTCGACAGCGGCAACGGCTGCTCGATAGTCGCGGGCAGGGCACAAAAGTTCGATATTGCGTCTATTGCTACTCATTTGCGAAAGGTTATCGCACAAAGATACAAATTTTTTTGGCTCTATGATGCACAAAGTAATCAACTTTGTTATAACTTTGCAAGTTGAAAGTAAATCAAAACAGAATATATGCTTACACTAAAGCAATTACGAGAGAATAAAGAGGAGGCAGTACGCCGCCTTGCCAAGAAGGGTGTGGACGCTCTCCCTATAATTGAGCGTATCGAGACTCTTGACGACCGTCGTAAGGCGTTGCAGGCTGAGCTCGACGACTGCCTCGCACAGCAGAACCAGGCAGCCAAGCAGATTGGTGCCCTTATGGGTAAAGGTCTCAAGGAGGAGGCAGAGGCTAAGAAGCAGGAGGTAGCAGGTCTTAAGGTTCGTTCACAGCAGCTCAAGGAGGAGTCAGAGCGTGCCGCAGAGGAGCTCCAGGCAGAGATCGTGTTGTTGCCTAACTTGCCAGCCGACATCGTTCCTGAGGGTCGCACAGCAGAGGATAATGTTGTTGTAAAGCTCGTTGAGCGTGAGTCAAAGATCGAGGGCGAGGCACTTCCACACTGGGAGCTCGCTAAGAAGTACGACATCATCGATTTCGACCTCGGCGTGAAGCTCACTGGTGCTGGTTTCCCAGTATATAAGGGCAAGGGTGCTCGTTTGCAGCGTGCCTTGATCAACTACTTCCTCGACTGCAACACAGCAGCTGGCTATCAGGAGGTTGAGCCTCCTATTATGGTCAACGAGGCCTCAGGCTTTGGTACTGGTCAGTTGCCAGACAAGGAGGGTCAGATGTACCACGCTACTGCAGATGGCTACTACCTCGTTCCTACTGCTGAGGTACCTGTTACCAACATCTTCCGCGATGTTATCCTCGAGCAGAACGAGTTGCCAGTGAAGATGACGGCCTACACACCTTGCTTCCGTCGCGAGGCAGGCTCGTATGGTAAGGATGTTCGTGGACTGAACCGCTTGCACCAGTTCGACAAGGTCGAGATCGTGCAGGTGTCACACCCTGAGAAGTCTTACGAGGCATTGGACAAGATGGTGGAGCACGTCGAGAGCATCGTTGCATCACTCGGCTTGCCATACCGCATCTTGCGTCTCTGCGGTGGCGATATGTCGTTCACATCGGCTTTGACCTACGACTTTGAGGTATACTCTGAGGCACAGCAGCGTTGGTTGGAGGTATCGTCAGTATCTAACTTCGAGTCGTTCCAGGCTAACCGCCTAAAGTTGCGTTATCGCGACGATAATCGCAAAACTCAGCTCGCTCACACGCTGAATGGCTCGTCTCTTGCATTGCCACGTATTGTAGCGGCATTGCTTGAGAATAATCAGACTTCTGATGGAATTCGCATCCCTGAGGCATTAATTCCTTACACAGGTTTTGATATTATAAAATAAATTTATATATTTGCATTGCGAAACACTCACATATAAACTATAAAAGTATTATGGCTTACAAAATTTCAGATTCTTGCGTTGCATGTGGTACGTGCATCGACGAGTGCCCAGTAGAGGCTATTTCAGCAGGTGATATCTATGTAATCGATCCTGATAAGTGCATCGACTGCGGTACTTGTGCAGGCGTTTGCCCTTCTGAGGCTATCGCTCCTGAGGCTTAATCGCCACAGGCAGATTCCTGTCAACATAATTAGGGTTGTCCAACTTTCGGGTTGCGACAACCCTAATTGTTTTTATCGAACAGTGCGGCGAGTTGCAAAATATCGAAAAAAGAGCTATATTTGCTACATATAGACTTAATGCTCGAGAGTGATGAGAGTCTGCCTAAGAGTCATACCGCTACTTTTTGCTGTGCTTATACCCCTTAGAGTCGAGGCACAGCAAGACGACGAGTACTTGAAATATAAGTTCTACGCCGAGGAGGAGCCATACCACTCACAAGGCGAGGAGCCACTATGGTGGCTCGCCGAGAATGTCGACAGCATCAAGTTTCACACCCCATCGGCCAAATATAGCCGCTTCAACAGCTCTACCTACGCACTACGACACTTAGAGTATCATCCTCGCGGCGAGGTGTTCAGCGAGGAGCAACACCTTGTAGGCGACTTAGACGTGGGCTACTCGACAGCGAGACTTATCACGGCCCTCGGTATAGATCGCGGCGTAGGCAGATTGGCCTTTCAACCAACGAGCTACGGACGAAGCACCTCGTACAACATCTTCAACAACCAGGCGGGTCGCACAAACCATCGTCTCGGTGCACAACTCTCGGGACGTGGATATTTAGGCTCGTTTAGCTACCGAGCGACATACCCTATCTACAATGTCGTAAGACTTAAGAGCGACTGGCAACTATCCAACTATCTGCGTATAAACACAGGTCGTGACCTCTATATCGAAGGTGTCTCGGGCAACGGTTTAGAGATTGCCGTCTCGGCACAACGCAACTGGCTCAACAACTCACTATTTATCGCAGCGATGCTACCGTGGTCACGACGCAGCGTGCGACAATACTCCGTCGAGGAGGCATTCACACTAACCAACAACCATCATTATAACCCCTCGTGGGGTATGCAAGATGGCAAGCTACGCAACAGTCGTCAGAATAGCAAGCTCCGTCCCGAGGTTGTAGCCTCGTGGTGGCGAAGATTGGGTGGTTGGAGCGATATGACACTCACGTTTCGTAGTGCTGTGGAGCGTACGGGGCGAAGAGCCTTAGCCTGGTTTGATGCCCCAACACCTATGCCCGACAACTATCGCTACCTACCATCCTACTACACTGGCGAGGAGCAGCGTCTGGTTACCGACGCGTGGAGCTACAACGACCTGAGATACACTCAAATAGACTGGGATAGACTCTACGCCACCAATGCACTTCAGCGTGATGGTACGGCAGTCTATGCCGTTGAAAATCGTCGTAGCAACGCCATAATTGGCGACCTTGTCGCAAAGTTTACAAGCCGACTTCGCAGCTTCGACATCGACTACGGAGCATACATCGATATCGACTCACGCCGCGAGTTTAAGATCGCTGACGACCTGCTGGGTGCTGACCACATAACCGACATCGACTACTTCATTCGCGACGATGCTACATACGGCTCGCAACATCGCAACAATCTGCGTGATGACAACATAGAGACTAAACGTGGAGACCACTATGGCTACGACTACCGCCTCACAAGGCTAAACCTCGGCCTTTTTGGCACAGCACGTTGGAGGTATCAGGGCTTTGAGCTTGAACTGGGTGCACGCCTGAGTTATGTGAGCATTCAGCGTCGAGGCTACTTCGAAAAGGAGCTCTTTGCGGGACATCGCTCCTATGGTCTATCGCCATCGGCAAACTTCTCGCCATCGTCGATAAATGCTATATGCAGCTACAATCTTAGAAATCATCTATTTAAGGCCTCATTTTCAGCTCGTGGAAATGCTCCTAAGGAGGAGTCAGTATTTCTACAAGCGGAGTATAACAACCGCCTTGTCGAGAACCTCAAAACGGGACTTACCATCACATCAGAGCTCGGATACGAATACTCACACTCCAACCTTATTGTCAACGCCTCACTCTTCCTTGCCAACCACTCCGCAGAGTGTGAGGTGGTACACTACTACGACGACTTAGCTAATGAGTATGTCGACGCTGTGGTGAGCAACATCTCGCGACTAAACTTCGGCTTTGAGGCTATGGCCTCAGTGCGTTGGGCACAATATTTCAACTCACAGCTAACGCTCTCTATAGGCAGATATCGCTACTCGAAAGATGCTTCGGTGAAGATATACGCCGACAACAATAACGACCTCGTAGCCAATACAACATCTCACCTACGAGGCATCCGCAATGGCACTCCCGAGGTAACCATTTCTACCGATATATCGTACCGCCGTGCAGGATGGCGAGCAGCGGCATCGTTAGAGTACTGGGGAGTAAGATATGTCTCAGCATCGGCAGTACGCCGCACAGAGCGAATGATGAACTATGCATCGTCGACAAATAGTGGCGAGGCCCTCAAGAGCCAGCAACGTCTTGACGACGCAGTATCGCTGGGCGTAAACATCAGCAAGAGCTTCAAGTTCGAGAATAAAGGTTGGCTGAGCGTACGTCTTGCTGTTGATAACCTTCTAAACAGCAGGATGATATACGGAGGCTACGAACAACATCGCGTGCGTAGCAGAGAGGTTGGCAACACCAAATTTGTGGAGCCATTTGCTAACAAACTTAGCTATGCCTATGGTCGCACAATACGCCTTGCTATCACATTTGGATTTCAGCAGCGTGAATAAAATACCAATATTTAGGGATTGATTTATGTCGCACGATTGGTTACTTTTGTCGAGAATTGTTGTGCGGGATGGAGATCAGTAAACACCGCAAAATTGAAGTTAGGATATGTCAGAAACTACAAAGATAAGGCTCTCGAAGCTACTATCATTCGGATCATTGGCCATTATTGCCTTTGTGCTTATGGCGGCTACAGTCGTTGAAAAGATTCACGGCACAGCATTGGTACTCAGCAAGATATACACATCGTGGTGGATGATTTCGTTATGGGCCTTCTCGACCATCAGCTCGCTTGCCTACCTCTACTACAGCGGCACTCACCGCCGTATTAGGGTTATGGCACTGCACCTCTCGCTCGTGACCATACTTGCCGGAGCCATCACCTCGCATCTCACAGGTCGCGAGGGTGCTCTACATCTTCGTGAGGGCGGCAGTACCACAGAGTACTACTTGCGTTCGGGAGGCAGAGCAAAACTCGGTTTCACGCTCACGCTGAGCGACTTTGAACTAAGATATTACGACGGCACGTTTGCACCTATGGACTACGTCAGCCACATAAAGATTCTTGACAGCAGCGGCACAACCGAGGGTGTTGTCTCGATGAACAACATCTTGCGTTATCGTGGCCACCGTCTCTACCAGTCGGGCTACGACGACGATGGCAAGGGCTCGACACTCCTCGTTGCCTACGACCCCTACGGCATTGCGGTAACATACATTGGCTACGCCCTGATGCTCCTCTCGTTCATCCTCTTCTTCTTCGACAATAGCACCATCTTCCGACAGCTGTTTAGGCATCCAGCACTACGCCGCTTAAGTGTCGTTGCAATATTGATGGTCGCCGCTATGCATCACAACGTTGCACTCGCTACCGAGGAGCGACCACTACCCCAGACACTCTCGAAGGAGGCTGCCGAGAACTTTGCTTCGATATGCGTCTACTACAACGATCGCATAACGCCCCTCGAGACCCTGGCCAACGACTTTACAGCCAAGCTCTACGGCAAAACATCGTACCGAGGCTTTAGTGCCGAGCAGGTACTCGCGGGCTGGTTCTTCTTCTACGATGACTGGCAAGATGAGCCGATGATAAAGATAAAGGGTAGCGAGGTGGCCCACGCTCTCGGGATCGATGGTAAGTATGCCTCGATTATGGACTATGTCGACGACAACGGATATAAACTCGAAAAGCTACTACGCAGCGAGGATTCGGCAAGTCGCAAAAATGGCGAGGCAGCCAACGAGAAGTTCCAGCTCGTGAGGATGCTCTGCCTCGGCACGATGCTCAAGATATACCCCTACACCGATGAGAATGGAGAGTGCGTGTGGTACTCGATGGCAGATGAGCTTCCAGCGACGATGAGTGCCGACGAGCAACTCTTTGTGCGTAAGAGTATGGTTCTTGTTGCTGATGCTGCCCTCAAGCACGACTATACCGCCCTCGAGGAGCTTGTGTCGGCTGTAAAGAGGTATCAGGAGACAAGGGCCGAGAGTATGCCATCGTCTAAGCGACTCGCCGCCGAACATCTATATAATAATATAGGATACAACCGCCCATTGGCAATGTTCTGCCTCACGCTAGGAATCCTCTGCTTTGTGCTATTCATCAACGTCCGCACCTTTGAGTCAAAGGCAATGCTCGGCGTGCGTCGAACGTTATATATGGTTCTTGGAGCCCTCTTTGCATACCTCACGCTACATATTGCTCTTCGCTACTATGTGTCGGGCCATCTGCCTCTTGCCAATGGCTACGAGACTATGCAATTTATGTCGTGGCTTAGTGTGGTCGTCACAATGGTTATGGCACGACGTTTCCGTATGGCACTCCCCTTCGGTCTGCTCCTTGCAGGCTTCACACTCCTTGTTGCGATGCTTGGCGAGGCCACACCACGCATTACACAGCTTATGCCCGTGCTGCAGTCACCACTACTGAGCATCCACGTTATGGTTATTATGCTATCATACACCCTCTTAGCCTTTATAATGCTCAACGGCGTGACGGCTATCATCCTACGACTTTCGCATCGCGATAGAGCAGAGGAGATTGAGTACCTATGGGTGGTAAGCCGCATAATGCTCTACCCCGCCGTGATGCTCCTCGCTGTGGGAATATTCATTGGTGCTATATGGGCAAATGTCTCGTGGGGACGCTACTGGGGATGGGACCCCAAGGAGGTGTGGGCACTCGTGACAATGCTTATCTACGCTGCGATGATCCACTCCACATCGCTCAAGGCCCTACGCAATCCTATGACATTCCACATCATATCGATTGTGGCATTCATAGCGGTGCTGATCACCTATTTTGGCGTTAACTTCTTCCTTGGAGGTATGCACAGCTATGCATAAGGGCATAGTGACGATAACCATAAAAACAATGTATTTGGAAATTTTTTTATAGATTTTTATTTGCAATTTCAAAAAATGCACTACCTTTATGGTGTCAAACGAGATGTGTGTAATAGGATGTGCGTGGAGGAGTGGTAGTGCGAAGTGACGTGGCTGCCATACTTCTTGACTCAACAGGCTGATTTTGTAACATTTAACCTAAATACTAACAACGTAAACGCGTAAAACTATGAAGAGATTTTTTACATTCAAAAACCTCTCGATAACTCTATTGCTACTCGTAGCGGGACTCTGCGTTGTCTACTTCATCACACTCACCCCACCAGCACCGTCAAAGGAGTTGGGCGAGAACCAGCGTGTTGCCGCTCTACTTGAGCAGGGTGGTTGTATGAGCTGTCACAGCCGTGATGCAGAGAGACCATTCTACGCTGAGTTTCCCGTTATTGGCAAGGTTGTCGTTGCCGACATCGAGGAGGGCTACCGTGCCTTCGACATCGAGCCTTTGTGCAATGCTCTGGCAGAGGGTGCTATGCCTAACCCTGTAGATGTAGCAAAGGTCGAGAAGGTTATTGCAGATGGCTCGATGCCTGCTGCAAAGTACTATCTTATGCACTGGGGTAGCCAGTCGACATCGGCTAAGGCAGAGATTGTTGAGGCTTGGGCTACCGACTTCCGTACTAAGTACTACAACGACGGTCTTGTGGGTGCTCGTGCTGCTGAACCAGTACGTCCTATCGCCGAGGCTGAGGGTATCGACGAGCGTAAGGTTGAGCTCGGCTATAAGCTCTACCACGACACTCGACTCTCGGTTGATAATACAGTATCGTGTGCAACGTGCCACATCCTCTCGGCAGGTGGTGTAGACAACCACATCTACTCTCACGGCGTGGAGGAGCGTATGGGTGGCGTGAATGCACCTACCGTGTATAACGCTGTCTACAACTTCGTACAGTTCTGGGATGGCCGTGTTAAGACCCTTGCAGAGCAGGCTGCAGGACCTCCACTCAACCCTGTTGAGATGGCCTCAACATCGTTCGACGAGATTATCGCAAAGCTTAGCGAGGATGCAGAGTTTGTCGCTGAGTTTATAGCAGTATATCCTGATGGTATCACTGAGGCAAACATCACCAACGCTATTGAGGAGTTTGAGCGTACACTTGTAACACCTAACTCACAGTTCGACAAGTGGTTGCGTGGCGACGACACAGCCCTTACGGCCGAGGAGTTGCACGGCTACGACCTCTTCAAGCAGTATAGCTGTGCAACGTGCCACGTTGGTCCAAACCTCGGTGGTATGTCGTACGAGCTTATGGGTCTTCGCCGCCACTACTTCGAGGCTCGTGGCACCGAGCTAACAGAGGAGGATAATGGCCGCTACAAGCAGACGCAGGAGGAGCGTGACCGCCATCGCTTCAAGGTTCCTGGCTTGCGTAACGTGGAGCTCACCTGGCCATACTACCACGATGGCACACGTTCGACACTCGAGGAGGCAGTAGCTGATATGGCTCGCTACCAGTCGGATGTCGACATCACTGAGGAGGAGACTGCAGCTATCGTATCGTTCCTTCGCACGCTCACAGGTGAGTATAAGGGCGAGAAGCTTACAAACCCTAATGAGTATGGCGTAGCCCTCGAGGCCGACTACGATCACTACAACCATTAGTCGTTACATATACTCAATCATTACCCTGGCTAACTGCGTGTTAGCCAGGGTAATTTATTTATAAACATTGCCTCTTACGAGGCCAATTGCTACATTATTGTTGACTTTAGCCACCACGCTATTAGCAAGACACAACTACACCTCTCTCGTTTAGCTATGTATCATCACCTCTAAGCCCACGCCATATCCTTTCACTCCCCCTCCACGCACCCTTCAAGGTAATGCAAATAGAGGATGTCCAACCAGTGTTGGACATCCTCTATTTGAGAGGCTACAGGACAGGTGTTGTCAAGCAGCCAATCTTACTATTTTCGACTCTTAGTCGAGCAAGTTTGCATTGGCATTTGCACGCTGTGCAGAGAACTTTGATGCCTTGCTTGCTGTAGCAGTAGCATTGATAAACTCCTCGATTGGAGAGCAGTTCTCAACCTTGAAGGTGGTATCCTTCGATGACCACACCTTAGTAAAGTTGCCATCCTTGTCCTCAGCAACGCCGAAGAATGTGTAAGAAGTATCGAACTCAAATGCATAGTATGACACCTTATCCTCGACAGCACCGTCAGCCACAAGACCCTCGATGATAGCCTCATACTCATAGTATGGGAAGTCAAGAGCATTCATAGCGTTGAAGTAGAAGGCAACAGCATCATCGTCGACATTTGCTGTGATTGGCACGATAACAGTATCCTCGAAGCCAGCATAGTCAGGATCCAACGCTGCAAGCGCAGAGCCATTGTAGTAATTGCCAATAGTGAGCGAGAAGTCGAGATCGGCATAGATAACCTCTGCTGTAGTGAACTTCTTACGGTTAAGCGATGTAGTAGCAGCACCAGCCTGAGCACCAAATACCAACAACTCATACTCTGTAGATGGTACAAGGCCAGTAGCTGTGTCGCTCATAGTGCCATTTATATACTGAACAGAGAAGTTAGCAAGGATATACTCCATAATCTCAGCGTCTGTATTACCCTCGAAGCGGTCACCAGCAACCAAAGCGGCAATATACGAGTCGTTGTTCGATGTCTCAACCTTCACAGTAGCCTTACGTGGATAAAGCTCTGGAACAGATAGTTCGAAGGTATTCTCCGATGCCTTTACGTTACCAGTCTTAAAGGTGTAGAACTCAGGAGTTGTGTTCATCAACGCCTCGTCGTCCATACCGAATGCCCAAAGGATAAACTCTGTGTTAGCATCGAGCTCCACCTCAAGGTACTGCTCACCACGGAATGCCAACTCGTTGAAGATGAAGTGTAGACCCTCCTCTGGAGTATCAAAAAATGCAGAGTAGTAGGCCTTGTTGTTCTCCCAGTCTGCCTCGCAGTAGCCACGCAACTCCTCAGCAGAGGCACCTGCTACGTCCTTAGCCCAGAATACGCCATAATAGTAGTAGCCGTCGTAGCCCTGAGGCTTGATGTCAATAGCCACATTAGGGCCATCAACCTCAACGTTGAAGTCGAAGTGGAGGGTATAGTCGCTAACAGAGGTAGTGGTGATCTTGAGACGAGAGATCTCGGTTGTAGGCTTCAAATTCTCCTTGTCGAAGCCATAGGCATAGGCCACATAGGTAGTATTAGGAGTGACACCTGTGAACTGATGGCTCATCATATCGCCCTCATACATAAAGGCAGCAGCACCTGTCGACGCATCGCCACCAAAAGCAGCACCAAAGCTCTCGAAAATCTCCATATCGCTTGCCCACAAAGCCTCGTCGTTGAACATAAGCTCGCCGCCATTCTCCTCGAAGTACTTGCCTGTACCAAGGATGAAGACGTAAGGCATATTCTTGTCCTGAGGCACTACGTTCATAGTGATTGTAGTAGCCGCAGCATTTACCAACTCGAGTTTGATAGAGTGCTCCTTGCCTACAGCCTGCTTGATGGTGAGTGTAGGGTTAGGATATACGCCTGGGTAGATAAGCTCCAAGCGGCAGTTGCGTGCCTCAGCATCGTAGCTTGTTGCAACGTCGAACGATACAACACCTACCACAGAGGTATCTACGTTGTAGACCCAATCCTTCTCGGCACTAACCTTAAGTTCGGCACCATCAACAGGGTTCTCGAGAGTGTAGTTAACCTCGAAGTGACCACCATCGGCAGTTACATCGACGCTCTTAACTTCGAGGGTTAATGTTGTATCACCCTGAGGCTCAACAACTGGCTCGTCGCCCTTACACCCTGTAAAGAGTGTAAGAGTGAGAGCTGCACATATTATTAACCAAACATTCTTCATAGTCGTAGTGGTTTAGGGCGTTAACCTAAGTTTGCTTCCGGGACGCTATTAGTGTGAGCCAAGCACGCCCTGATAGTTACCTGTGAAGTTAGTGCCGTCGTTGATTGTTACGTTAAACATAATGGTATGCTCACCAGTAGCCTCGTCGTACATAACGCTCAACACAGCCTCCTTAAACACGTTCTTGTTCTTGTTGAACATAGAGTAGCTACCGTCGATATACTGAGCCTCGTCGGCGTTGAGCTCGTAAACACCTGGAAGGAGGTATGTAGCACTTGAATCACCTACGCGGAGGTCGAATACGAGTGAGTAAGAGCCATCAGCATTCTCAACCTTGAGCTCCCAGTTGTCGGTATACCAATGCTTTGTAGAGAATGTTGTCCACTCGATAGCGTCAGCATCAATCTCAGAGTCAACGATCTCCATACCGTCAACCTTACCAATATAAGAGAACGCAAATGTACGACCATCCTCAATCTGGAACGACATATTGAATGTATATGTCTTGTTTACCATATCGGTGAATACCTCAGCACGTGCCTCCTTAGCGTAGTACTGACCCTCGCCAGTAACGTAGAGAGTAGATGTCTCGCCATCGAGACGGCAGCCGTTGAGAGCCTCCTTAGTAGAGTAAGTACCTGCTGGGAGGTATGCCATAGATGGGCAGTAAGCATCCAATACGAGGCGATACTTCTCAGTGCCATTCTCATTCTTAGTGAATGTCAAGTAGTAGTTTGTTGGGTCGTAAGACTTAGCTGTAGCAACGTCCATCTCAACAGAGATAATCTCCTCAGACTGTGCCAAAGATACACCCTGGATAGCATCGTTGAACTGAAGCTCGATAACGTAGCCATTCTCCAACTCACCATAGAATGTAATCAAATACTTCTGGTTTGTCCAGTCGATATCTACGTTCAAAGTACCCTTTGCAAACTTGTGCTGGCCATCAACACCTGCAACCTCGAAGTAAGAGGTAGTGCTGTCGAACTGACCCATATCAGCAGCTGTACGCTTCACGCGGAACTCCTCAGTAGATGTGCTGATAGTGTAGGTATTCTTGGCGATGTAAGGAGCATCGAATGCGTTTACAAGGTTGAATACACCCTTGTTACCCTCAGCGTCAGACATTGTCAAAGCCCAAGTCTTACCATTATCAGAAGTAGTAGCAGATGCTGCGTTGCAAGTAGTAGCAACAGTCACGATGTCGATAACTGGCATATTGTCAACATCACCAGTATAGTGTGCCTCCAAGCTACGGCCATCCTTCAACTGAAGATTCAACTCAAATGTATATGCCTTAGTATCAGGGTCGATAGATACGTTTGCTACACCACCCTTGAGCTGTACACCATTGTCATAACCATAAGTAGAGTAACGCATATTGCTCAAGCAAGGCCACTCTGTAGACTCCTTAACCTCGTAGGTACCTGCTGGGAGGTAGTCCTTATCTGGGTCACCGTAGAAGTCAAGGCACAAAGTCTTATCGTTGTATGCGAAGTTATCAGCCTCGTTAGCATCCTCGTATGAGAACATAAGGTAGTAGTTAGAACCATACTTAGAGCCACGAACGCGTGTGTAGTTGTGCTCAATAACGTTTGCTGGATCATCCTTAGTAGTGAATGCCAACTCGACCATTGTAGTCTGGCCAGCACCCTCAGCAGCTACCAACAAAACGTAATCCTTAACTGGATCAAGGTCAGTAACCTCAACAGCCTCCTTAGACTCTGGATCGAGCTCATCACCCTTGCGGATTACCTCTGAAGCTGCAGGAACCTCCTTAGTGGCATTCTGCACGAGGTAAGCAACCTTCTCAGCGTTAGTTGCTGTATAGCGGAAGTTGATAGAGGTGTGAGCCACCTGCACGATCTCAGCGTCTAGCTCTACCTGTGCCTGAGCAGTAGTCTTAACATAGAGAGTATTTGAGCCTGCAAGCTTAGTCACGTTCTTAGCTGCAGCAACAATCATATACTCAGTCTCAGCCTCAAGGCCCTCAGCCTTAACCTCAGCCTGACCATCAACAAGCTCAACAGCTACACCATCAGCCATAATAACGTCGAGTGCTGGAGCCTCAGCGCCATCCTCGAGCACCATATAGCGTGCCTCGGTAGCATTAGTAGTTGTAAGATTGAATTTTACATAGTCAACATTCTCAGAGACCTTCTCCAACGCGATAGTAGGATTCAACTCTTCCTTGTTGACTGGTTCAGTCAGGCAACCCACGAGGGCAAAGCCAAAGGCTGACAAACACAATAGAGCAAGTTTTTTCATAGTTTTAGTATTTTAGTTAGTTTTAATCTTTAGGTTATTTTGTATCTTTATTTGCGAGTAAGCACGATATCTGAAGCACCATAGTAGTAGGCCATCCAACCGAAGCCCTCGAAGTTGTAGACAAGCGATGGGTAGCAGTTAGCGACTGGCGATGAGATAGTCAGCGTGTTGCCATCCTCCGAGAGTTTTACACCCATTGTTGTGTCAACGGTAACGCTCTGATCTGTAGGGTTGGCGCTGAGCATAAAGCAGTCACCAAAGAACATCCAGCCAACAACCGAGTGGCGTGCGTAGCCATCCATAGTGATAACGTCGCCCTCAGCGATGTCAAGAACCCACTTAGGACCCCACTTAAGCTCTGGATCCTCAATCTCGTACTCCACGAGGTCGGTAACACTATAGTAAGCCACGTTGCACCAGCCATCAACCAAGGCAACAACCTGATTGTTTGCACGATAGTCGTAGTCGTAATCATCAACACCGGCAACGATATTTACTGTAAACTCATTATCAAAAGGCTCAGAGTAGCCATCCGACACGGTCTGAACACCTGTCCACTCGCCGAGCAACGACTCGAACAACTCCGACTCAACGCGTACGTTCTGCTGAACAGCCTCAGTAGCCTGAACGGCAGATACCTGAGCACGGTTACCGCTCTTGTCGATAAGCATCACAAGAGCTGTGTAAGATGTCTCAGGCTTAAGACCCTTCTGCGAGAGTGTCTGCTCGCCTGAGTACTTAAGGCTTACGTTCATTGCTTGATACGACATATAGGCGTTCTTATCCTCAAGCTGAGCAAGCATCGCCTCAACCTTCGAGGTCTCGGCGAAGTAGTAGTAGTACTCCTCAACATCAGCTGTAGGGGTGCACTTAACGGTCATCTCGTATGGGTCAACGCCTGAGAACTCAATTGCCACATTCTCTGTAGAGTCAACGTGTGCAGGTGTGCGGAACTCTGTTGCGAAGTACTCCTCTACACCCTCCTCCTCATCCCAGTAGAAGGCGTAGATAACGAACTCTGTATTCTCGCGGTAGCCAGCGTTGCTAAGGAAATCGACCTCGTCACCCTTGAACAACATCTGCTCGCAAACCTCCTCGTATGACGCCTCTGTCATCTGGGCATAGTTGCGAAGAGCCTCGTCGAACTCAGCCTTTACCTGATCAAGGTCAGCTGTCTCGAAACGAGCCTTGGACATAACATCACAATAGAAGTATGCATCCTTATCATCTGGATATATACTATATATAACTTGGTAGGCAGTCAGACGCTCCTCATCAACCTCAATAGTGATTTTGTTTGATGACGGAGCTGGCTTTGGCTCATCAGGAACAACCTCATCGTTGTTACACGCTACAAAAGCCGCGATAGATAAAAGAAGAAAAAGTGCCTTTTTCATAGGTTACAAATAGTATTAATAGTTGGTTTCGAATTATGTTTTCTGCTTTCGTTATACAAAACTAACATAATTCTCGAGATTATATGCAAAAAATATATGTTATTTTAGTATAACAATTCAAAAAAAAGTTATTACATTTGTATAACATTTTTATTTAAATGCCTAATATTATGCATTTTAGCAAGTATTACAAAAAATTGGTCGATTTTAGCATTTTTTGTGCTATTCTATTGATTATATTGCCACACCCATTCCACAAGGCATCGGCACAGACTCTGAGCTCACGACAGCAGAAGAGCGACTTTGAGCAGTTCGAGAGGCTACGCACAACGAATCGAGACTCGGCATACATCTATGCCGAGCGTCTTGCCAATGACATCGACTCTACGGCCGTAGGCGACAACATAGCCCTTATCTACGACTTTATGGCCGAATACTCCGAGACTACGCTTCATCGCTACACCAAGGCTCTTGGCTACCGTCTGGAGTCGGCACGCATCTACGAGGCATTGGACAATAGTGCCTGTCTTACTCGCACAAATGCCCTCCTTGGACGTATATACCTTCGCAATGGTGACTACCACAGTGCCTTCAGCCACAGCACTAAGGCACTCAACGAGGCGAAGCGTTCGGGCGACACAACGTCCGAGCGTGAGGCATATCTGGTACTCGAGCAGGTGACCTACTTCTACCACAACGACATCGAGGCAGCAATGGAGTACAACCGTCTTGTGGCTGAGCACTATGAGAATCGCGAGCAGGCACATCAAGCTGTGCGTGCCCTTAACAACCGCTTCAACTATCCGCTCTCCTACGACAAGGCAATAGAACTTACCGAGCGGTCCGAGGCACTATGCAAGGAGTATAAGTTCAACGACCTGCTGATAAACGTCTACCTGAACATCTCGATGCAAGCACTCGAACATAACAACTTCGCAGATGCCCGCAGATACCTCGACCTGGCCTACCCTCTGCTGAGCAATTTCAAGGAGGATGGCTACTACTACTCGGCATCGGGATTCTACAACCTGATGACGGGAAACACGCAGCAGGCGATTATCGACCTTAAGCACTCAATCGAACTTCTCGGCCAGGAGGATTTTAACAACAAGAACGTGCACTCCTACTTCTTGCTCCAGGATATTTACTTCAACCTCGGCCGCTATCGTGAGGCATACGAAGCACTTATGGCCTTTGCCGAGACATACACACGCCAGCACAACACCTCTAACATCGTGAAGCTCTCGATGCTCATCAACGAACTTGAGCTCGAGAAACGACAGAGCGAGATGGAGCAGTTGGAGAGATACAACAACCTGCTTCGTGGTATCCACACATTTGGATTTGTGGCAATGATACTTCTGCTTGTTTTGCTATTCTCGCGTTACCGCCTACAACGCAAGAACAACCGCCTGATGAAGGCCCAAAATGAGCAAGAACTTAACCACAAGACCGAGATCATACGCCTGCAGAAGCTGCAGCAGTATCAGGAGCACCACAACATCGAGAAGCTGACAGAGGAGCTTCTTGTGATCCTTAACACTCAGGATGGACGCACAATGCGTAACGAACTGAAACACACCATAAAACGCCTACAAAAAGATAGCGACACGAGCAGCGACTGGACGGAGGTAGAGAAGGTAATGGAGGCCAACAACGACGCATTCTTCGAGAACCTTATTCGCGAATACCCAAACCTCACGAAGAACGAGCGTAAGCTCTGCGTATTCATCCATATGAACCTATCAACCAAGGAGATATCAAAGATATCACATCAGAGCATAGGCAGCATCAACATCGCCCGCTCACGTCTACGCAAGAAGTTTGGCATCACAGGTGACGACAAGTCACTAATTGCCTTCCTCGACCGCTTTGACGCCAAGACAAAGGAGGAGTAAGCCACGAGCCTAAATAGTGAAAAATTGGAGAAGAATAGAGTATAAATGATAGGCTTGTAGCCAATTAAGCAAAGGGGCTTAGTACGTTTACTAAGCCCCTTTCATTATATGCTGATGCCTCATTAATTGCGAACAATAGTGAGTCGCTCCCATAGCCAACGCGGAATCAAACGCCACAGACCAACAATAAGCTTAAAACGCCAATCGAAGATAATAATGCGGCGGCGACGCTTAAGACCTCGAAGGATGCAGCGAGCAGCCTTATCTGCAGTCATAAGCATTGGGTAGTGCTTTGCGGGATTGAGAATATCTGTTGCCACAAAACCGGGACGTATATCACTAAATATCATAGGAATACGCTGCATACGGGCAAATTGCGAGAGGGCTGTAAGATAGCAGCTCTGCATACTCTTTGTAGCCGAATAGGCGGGAGCTGAGCCCATACCCATAGTGCCAGCAACCGAAGTGATAACGGCAACGTGGGCACGATGTTGTGCATTATAAGCAGGATTCTTCTTCACAAAGTTTATAAAGTGGTCGACAAGACGCACCATACCCCACGAGTTGGTCATCACCGTATCGGCCTCAATCTCGAGGTCGAGCTCTGGATTCTGCTTACCAATACCCGAAGCATAGAGCAACAAGTCGGGAGCACCCACCTTTGCGATAAGCTCATCAAGAGTCTCAGTTGCACTCTTATTTGTAACGTCGAGCTGTGCGATATGCACCCTCTCGTCGCCAAACTCACATCTAAGAGCCTCGAGCTTCTCGACACGTCGGCCAGCTAATCCAAGCACCACACCGTGGCGTGCTAAATGGATAGCAACCTCACGACCAATGCCCGAGGTTGCTCCAACAATTATCGCCTTATACTGCTTGCTCATAACTACTTAAGAATTGCATCAAGACGCTCATATATACTCTCTCGAAGTTCACGAAGCTCGGCTATGCGGCTACGATTCTTACGACACACGAAGATGCACGAGCCAACGAACTTTAGGAAGAGACGCATATAGTTCCACGCCAAGATAAACATAAACGGAAAGGCAACAAAGTAGCCCAATGCCCAGTAGAAGCCCAAGAATACCCACAACAACACGATGGGGAGTATCAAACACAAAGGTACTGACACAAAGGCACTTACACCCACATTAAACGAGCTTACAAACATCTGATCCTTGATAAGCTTACGGATAAAGAGCTTAGGTATTAGGAACATCAAGCAGGTAGGAATTATCGAGACAATGTAGAGGGGCAAGAGCAACAATAGGCCTAAACCACGAAGCACAGGTGCCTCAATACCAGGATTGTGCCTAAACAGCCAATCACGAATACCCAACTCCTTGAGACCCAATGCATAACGCTTCGTATCGGCATAGATAACCTCCATCTCCTCTGGTCGCTCCATTGTAGCACTCTGCATCTTGTCGACAAGCTGCTGATCGGCAATGAGTCGCGAAGGGAGGTAGTTAGGCTTAAAGCCGTGCTCACGGGCATAGTTCTGACCATAGCCAGTCTCACGCAAGAAGTCAATCTCGTCGTAGTGTTCGAGGTCGCTGACGTGGAGCATCATATCTTGTATTCTGCTACGTACCAGACCATTAAGTTCGACCATAACCTCGCGTGGCGACTTCTTATAACGCTCATAGTAGGGCTTCAGCGAGATAGGCTTATCGAACTTAATAAGCATATCGGTACGAGCGTGGAAGTAGTTAGAGTAGTGGTTGCACGATGGCAGCACCATAACATCCTGCTCGAATCCCATCTTCTCGGCAGCCTCGAATGCAATACGCAGATATCCGAGCTTAAAGGTGCCGAGCCAACGCTTATCCTGATGGTCAGCCTCGGGGTAGAGCATAAGAGTCTCACCGTCGGTAAGTGCCTGACCAGCAGCATCCATCGTCGAGCGGTTTTTGTTGATTGCACCAAAGCCTTCGTGGCTCATACGATAGGCTGGCAGGAGTCCCATAGCTCGCAACGCCTTGTTGAATATCGGATTCTTGAAGACATTGGCACGAGCAATGAAGTTCATACGTCTATCAGTGAGCTTGAGACATACGCAGAGCGGGTCGTTGAGGCAGTTCTGGTGGTTCGATACTACAACGCAAGGGGTGCCATCAACAGGCACATTCTCGAGACCAATGATATGCTCTTTGCGGAAGTAGAGACCCGAATTAACAAACTGCAAATATACACGGAATGCCTTCAAAAAGAGGGAGTGATCGCGTGGAGTTCTTTTCATAAAATGGTTATTTCTTCATTTGAGTTTGCCAAAGTTAACGATTTATTCCAAACCTCCACAAAAAAGTGATCTTTTTACCATATAAATACGCTAAAATACTGATTACTTTTCCATTAAAAAGGGGGTATTCAACGCCAAATTGGAGTAAATTGCCACTACACGAGATACGAGACACTTGAATATTGGCACAATCGAAAAAAAATGAGTAACTTAGCCGAACAAAAACTATAGGATTATGCAGAGACGCTACATATTCTTCGACATCGACGGCACACTCAAGGCTGGAGGCTACGACAACGCCTACATCCCCGACTCCACACGCCGAGCAATCGAGCTACTACGTGCCGAGGGACACTTTCTCGCCATCGCCACAGGACGCTCTGAGGCTATGGCACGCGGATATATGGAGGAGCTCGGATTCGAGAATATGGTGAGCGACGGTGGCTATGGCATAACAATCGAGGGCAAACTACTCGGAATAACACCTCTCAATAAGGAACTTATTGTCGACCTTATAGATGAGTGCCGTAGACTCGATATTCCCTGGGCACTGCAGACCGACAACTCCGACACACGCGTAGCACCCGACACACGATTCGAGGAGTTTACCCGCGATGTATATATGAAGACTCGCGTCGAGCCAGGCCTTGAGCCCCGCGACTACAACACGCTATACAAGGCATACGTCGCCTGCTACTCGCCCGAGGAGCAACGTATAGAGTCGCTCCGTAAGCTCCCGTGGTGCAGATTCCTCGATGAGTATATCTTCATCGAGCCCGCCGACAAGGCCTATGGCGTACGAAAGATTCTCGACCATTTTGGTGCTCGCTACGATGATGCCATAGTATTTGGTGATGGCATCAACGACCTTTCGATGTTTGTCGATGTATGGACAAAGGTAGCTATGGGCAACGCCTGCCAGGAGCTAAAGGCGTGTGCCGACATTATAACTACAGATGTTGACAAGGATGGCATCTGGAATGCCTGCAGAGAGTTAGGACTATTTTAACAAACTATAGATGATTGCTCAGACGGCCAGCAACAGCAAGTGTGGCAATGGATATTCTACACGTTGGAGCAGCCCTGAGAATAGCCTGAGCACAGGCGTTGAGCGTAGCTCCTGTGGTGAGCACATCGTCGACAAGAAGGATATGCTTATTACGCAGACGCTCAGGAAAACGGACCGCAAAGATACCGTCGACATTCTCCCAACGCTCCGTGCGACTCTGCGTTGTCTGCGAGGGGTTATTACGCCTACGGTAGAGGCAGTACTTATCGACCTTAACACCCATCTCGCGTGCCATACCGTGAGCTAAGTAGTGGCACTGATTATAGCCTCGCGTCATAGTCTTCAGCCAGTATAACGGCACAGGAATAATAACATCGACATCATCGTAAAGACCTGATCCCTTGAGCTCTAAGCCATACCAGCGACCCAGGCGATAGGCAACAATCCAGGCAGCGTGATACTTAAACCTATGGATGGCCATACGCCACATCTCGTCGGACTTATAGTAAAACATCGATGAGCACTGCACAGTAGGTATCAGCGTCTCGAAATACTCCTTCACGGGGTTATTCTCCACGCGGTAATAGCCTGTGAGAGGAATCTTATAGCGGCACTTCATACAGATATTGTGCACACCGCTATCGGTGTACTCGCCGCAGACCATACACTTATCAGGAAATATCAAGGCGACAAAGTCGATCCATATTTGGCTAAATGTCCACATCGACAGAGATCATTACCCTCTTTGCACGTTTATCACTTCGCGTCACCTCAAGAGCCTTTGTGATACACTCTCTTGCACGCTTCATCGAGGCACCAGCCTCAATCTTTAGGATTATCTCAGCACGGTGCTCACCACGCAACATCTCGATGGCCGAGGATACAGGACCCATAACTCGCTTGCCAAACATCTGGCGAAGATTCTGAGCCAAGATGTGTGCTGCCGCACGTAGAAGTTCATAGTCGGCCTCGCGAAGCTGGAAGCGGATGAGGTGTGAGTATGGAGGATAGCCAAATGCCTTACGCTCGGCAAGCTCTGTGCGAGCCATAGCGTGGTAGTCGGCCGAGGCAACATACTGAATCACAGGGTGCTTAGGCTGCGATGTTTGGATCACCACACGACCTCTGTCGTTGTGACGTCCTGCACGTCCTGCAACCTGCATCATAAGCTGAAAGGCACGCTCCGTAGCCCTAAAGTCGGGAGTAGAGAGAAGATTGTCAGCATTAAGGATACCCACTGTGCTAACGCCCTCGAAATCAAAACCCTTAGAGACAATCTGTGTACCCACAAGAATATCGCCCTCGTGATGCTCAAAGCTCGAGACAATGCGGCGAAAGGCACTCTCGGAGGTAGATGTATCGCCATCAAGACGCAGGACTCGTGCCTCGGGGAATAGGCGTGTTACCTCCTCCTCAACCTTCTCAGTACCAAAGCCCATAGTGGCCATATCTTGTGTCTCGCAGTTGGGACATACCAAGCTTCGCTCCATAGTGAAACCACAATAGTGGCACTCGAGACGCGACGAGGCCTTATGCTGCGTAAGCGTCACGTTGCAATGTGGGCAGCGTGGCGAATAGCCGCAAGTGCGACACTGCAGATATGGGGCATAGCCACGACGATTTTGGAATAGAATGACCTGCTCGCCAGCGTGCAACGAGCGGTTTATATTATTCAGCAGATCGAAGTTAAAGTGGGTCTTACGCTCGCCACGCTTCACGGCACGAATAGTGTCCGAGACTATAATCTCGGGGAGCACACCCTTACCCCAACGCTCCTTGAGCTCCACATAGTGATACTTACCCGAGATGGCATTCATATAGCTCTCAAGCGATGGCGTGGCACTACCCAAGACCACCTGAACATCGTACAAGCGAGACATCACAACGGCACAGTCGCGGGCATTATAACGAGGCTGCATATCGCTCTGCTTGTAGCCCATATCGTGCTCCTCGTCGACAATAACGAGGCCTGGGCAACGCATAGGCAGGAATATCGTTGAACGTACACCTACGATGAGCTCACCACCTGTCGAGGCGGCAAGACGAAGAAACGTACGACCACGACGCAGTGGCGTAAGTCGCGAATGGTAGGTTGTGGTGCGACCCTCGAAGATACGCTCAAGACGTTCGATAAGCTGCGAGGTGATGACAATCTCTGGAACGAGCACCATAACATCGCGTCCCTGGGCGAGATGCTCAGCAATAAGGTGGATATATATCTCGGTCTTTCCCGAACCTGTAACGCCGTGCAGAAGTGCCACCTTATGCTCTCTATGAGCACAACGAAGCTCCTCCAAAGCGAGACTCTGTGCCTCGGAGAGCGTAGGTAGAAGGAAGTTTTCGGTGTCTCCTTTGAGAGGCTCACGAAGACGCTGCTCAATGCGAATAAGCCCCTTAGAACGTAGCGTAGCGAGGTGCTGCGGGTCGACATCAAGGAGTCGTCGTGGCACAAAGCCATCGTTGGCATTACGCTCCGTTGCAAGGGCAGCAATACGCTCTATGGTCTCCACGCGGCGTGGTGCTCTTCGCTCGTGCTTAGCTCTATATTGCGTGAGCGACTCCGCGGTGCATAGCTCCTCAGCGAGGGCTATAAACTGCTCTGTTGGAGGCTCTATGCTTCGCTCGTCAAGCTCCGAGAGCGATGTTGCCGAGGGCTTAGCAAGCGACGGGAGTGCAAGACGCATAACCTCGCCGAGGGTGGCAAGATAGTAGTCTGCAATCCACTCCCAGAGGCGTTGCCCCTCAGGTGTAAGAATAGGGTGAGAGTATAGTTTACGGAGTATGGGCTTGAGGCGTGGATAGTCGGGACGCTCAGAAGAGATACTCCACACTATGCCCGTATAATAACGACTGCTGCCAAATTGCACAACCACAGCATCGCCCACCTCCACAGCCAAGCTCTCGTCAAGCGAGAAGCTATACATCGGCTGTGCCAACGGCAGAACTACCTGTGCGTACAACATCGCAGCAGTCGTTTATGAGTATGTAGTGAAAGCCCCTATTAGAGCTTGTTCAAGGCATCGAAGCCCTGACCGTAAACGCCCATAACTGAGCCTACGGTGAGGAAGGCGTTAGGATCCTGCTCACGAACAAGTTTGAGGATCATTGAAGTGTCACGCTTACGACAAACAACCATAACAGCCTTAGATGGAGTCATTGAGTATGAGCCCATTGCATCGATAAGTGTAGCACCACGATTAGCCTTAACCTTAATCATCTCAGCCATAGCCTCGTAGTCCTTACAGAAGATCATAATCTGGTTAGACTGTTGGTTACCTGACTGTACGAAGTCTACGGTGTAGCCGATAACAGCGATCATAATGAAACCGTAAACCATACGGGCAAAGGCCTCAGGAGCCAATGGCGAGATAACGTGCAAGTCGATAACACCTGCGTCGTTAGCCATACTTACAGTTGTTGTAAGGAGCACTGATGAGATGAGGATACCACAGTCGGTCATAAGCAACACCTTACCGTAGCTAACAGTACGGAACTTATTGATAATCATCGCAACGATATCTGTACCACCAGTCGAGCCACCCTGCATAAACGATACAGCGATACCCAAACCACAAGATGCAGCACCAAGAACAACCATAAGGATTCGCCAAGCATCAACACCCTTGAACACATTGACAACAGTGTCGGGTGGGAGCAAGCTCACAAGGTTGAACATCACAGACATCATCAAGATGCAGTAGAGAGTCTTGATACCGAACTTCCAACCTACGATCATAACACCAAGAACGAGGAGGATACAGTTGATGATGAAGATCAAGTTACCGATAGTCAACAGACCTCCTGAGAGTGAAGCAGGAAGGATAGCGTTGATAAGAGTAGCCAAACCTGCGGCACCACCACCCATACCACCAGCGGGAAGTACGCACATCTGCCAACCGAAGGCGTAGCAGAACATACCAAAGGTCATCAAGAGATACTCCTTGACGCCAACAAGAATGTCACGAGATGAAATTTTCATAACGCAATGGGGTTAGTTATTATCTTAATTTTTGAGTTTTATTGTAAATAATTCGCGACAAATGTACAAACTTTCGCTCGAATTGAGCAATAATTTTAACATATTTTGCAACATCGTACGCAAAATGATGAAAATCACCACATTGCGTACGACACCCAAACATTAGTACCAGCAGCTCTGCTCCTCGCCCATCACAAAGCGAAGCTCGCCACCTGCAACGACCTCATCGTGAGTGATATAGTTGCGATCCAAAGCCTTGCCATTGAGCTCAACACGCTGAACATAGCGGCACTCCTCGCTGTAGCCCTCACGCTTAACACAGAACACACCACCCTCAACATCGATCTCAGCCTTGTCGACGAGTGGCACACCGATAACATAGCGACCAGCAGCTGGCTCAACAGGGTAGAAACCGAGAGTTGTCATAATATACCAAGCCGACATCTGACCTACGTCCTCATTGCCCGAGAGACCATCGACATTTGTCGAGTACATAGTCTTGCAAATCTCATAGATGCGGTCTGCAGCCTTCCAAGGCTGACCAAGCATAGTGTAGAAGTAGACAATGTGGTGGCTTGGCTCATTGCCGTGAACATACTGGCCAATAAGACCTGAAATATCTGGAGTTACATCCTCACCCTCAAGCTTTGAGTCGGCAGTGAAGAGGCCATCGAGCTTCTCAATAGTCTCCTCTACGCCACCGAAGCACTCAACGAGCAGGTCGAGATCCTGAGGCACGAGCCAGAGGTACTGCCAAGCGTTACCCTCGCAATACTCGTTGTTGATACGCGATGCATTGTAAGGATTAAAATCCTCACGCCACTCGCCAGTAGATGACTTACCGCGTGGATAGCCTACCGACTTATCGAAGTAGTTGAGCCAAGAGTGGCTACGATTCTCGAGATACTCAGCCTCCTCGGTCTTGCCAAGCTTAACAGCAACCTCGTGGGCTGCAGCATCGGCAATAGCAAACTCCATATCGTG
Source organism: Alistipes sp. (assembly GCA_017559425.1). Classification (GTDB taxonomy): domain Bacteria; phylum Bacteroidota; class Bacteroidia; order Bacteroidales; family Rikenellaceae; genus Alistipes. Next base: position 4,643 of record JAFYSI010000010.1, on the reverse strand, counting down.
AGCGATAGACTCACCCTGCAAGTCGTTAGGCATATAGCCATACTGCTTGCGGTAGCGACCACCGCGAATGTCGTGCATATATGATGTGTAGATAGCCTTCCAAGCACGCTCAGGGTCGATACCCTCGATGCCCTTAGCCACAGCATCCGATACGGCGATGATACCTGGTGAGCCCACCATACAGCCAGTCTCGCAACCCCACAAATGCCAGATAGGCAAGAAGCCCTGCTTCTCGCAGATGTCGATCATTGTGTTTGTCACGTCGTCCATAATCTCAGGATGAGTGATGGTCATAAGTGGAAGCTTTGTGCGGTAAGTGTCCCACAATGAGAATGTTGTATAGCTGTCGAAGCCTGGATCGTCGTAGACCTGGTTATCGGCACCACGATACTTGCGGTCAACATCCGAGAAGAGCGATGGAGCAACATACATATGGTACATACCTGTGTAGAAGATCTCCTCCTGCTCGGCATCAGCACCCCAGATACGAATCTTGCTAAGCTCCTTACGCCACTTAGCCTCTGCCTCCTGGGCTACAGCGTCGAACTCCTTGTCACGAAGCTCAGCCTCGAAGTTGTTCGCAGCACCTTCAACGCTCACCGTTGAGAGGGCAACCTTAACACCAATCTGCTCACCCTCCTCAGTACGGAAGTGAATGCGGTAGTAGAAGTTATCCTCGCCAATAGTCTCGAACTTGTCGAAAGGCTTCGAGAACTCGATAACGAAGAATACCTTCTGAGCATTTGCCCAGCCGTAGGTGTGGCGACGACCAACAATGCGAGTGTCGCTCACAGCCTCAGCGAAGAGGTCCTCAGGACGATCCCAGCAGCCACCGTGCACAAGGTCAAGGATGATAGCAGCCTGGTCGCTTGCAGGGAAGGTGTATCGGTGCACACCACCACGCTCCGTAGCTGTCATCTCGGCTGTGATGTTGTAGCGTGTCAAAGGCACTGAGTAGTAACCAGGCTTAACAACCTCCTTTGAGCGATCAGCCTCCGACCAGAAGCCTGTAGAGTAGTCGCCAAGACGACCGCGACCATACTCCACCTCGCCAGTTACAGGCATAAGGGTAACATCGAACAAGTCGCCACAACCAGTACCCGAAAGGTGGGTGTGCGAGAAGCCGATGACGCTATTCTCTGAGTCGTGATAGCCCGAGCACCAGTCCCACTCCTGGGTGATGCTGGTAGGACCTACCTGGGTCATACCGAAAGGCACGTTGGCACCAACAAATACGTGGCCGTGGCCACCAGAGCCGATCTTAGGATTTACCTTCGCAATAGGGTCGGCGAACTGCTCGCCACCATCTGCAGCACAACCAACCATCGTGGCAAGTGCCAAAAGAAGAGTAAGTAGTTTTGTTGTTCTCATATTAATAAAGTTTTAGTTTTAATTCCTTTGTCTTTACAAGGTCGGCGTGCGAGATGCGGTACGCAGCACTCTTACCACCGAGCGTGATGCTCTTAATATAGTCGCCCTCGCCCTCCGTAGAGATTACCACTGTACCGTGGTCGGTGTCTATCTCCACACGCTCGAAGCGAGGTGTTGTCACAGTGTAATATGGCTCGCCAGGGCAATCAGGATAGATGCCCATCATCGAGAATACCGCCCACGTCGACATCGTACCTGTGTCATCGTTACCTGGGAGACCAGAGGGCTCTGTAGAGTAGTTCTCGTCGAGAAGCTGTCGCACATAGGCCTGTGTCAAATGCTCATAGCCCTTAACGCGGCTAAAGAGGTAAGGATAAGCGATATCTGGCTCATTTGTAGGGTCGTAGTATCCCTTCTCGAATACGTTTTTGAGTGTCTCAACAAATCGGTTCTTGCCCATCACCTCTATGAGTCCCTCAACATCGTGAGGCACAAAGAAGGTGTAGTTCCACGAGCTACCCTCGTGGAAGCCGATGGTGTTCGAGAAGTTAGCACCCGCCGTAGGGTCGAACTCGCCAACAAACTTACCATCCTGACCAATGGGTCGCATAGCACCATCGGCCTTTGAGTAGTAGTTTCGCCAACCCTTCGAACGCTCGCGAAGAGTCTTGGCAAACTCCTTGTCGCCACGCAACTCAGCAAGTGTTGCAAGGGCATTATCTGCCACATAGTACTCCAGTGCGTGCGATACGGAGTTGTCGCCCGACATATCCTGAGCAAAAAAGCCCACGGGGATGTATCCGAGCTCGATATATGGGTCGATATCACGACGTATAGGGTTATCCTTACCTGGTGTCGTTGCCGAACGCTTCATAGCCTCGTAGGCAGCGTCGATGTCGAAATCGCGAAGGCCCTTGAGGTAGCTATCGACAATAACGGGTATTGCAGGGTCGCCCTCCATAGTGAATGTCTCACGACCGTAGAGCTCCCAGCGAGGCAGCCAGCCCCACTCCTGGGACATACCCACCATCGAGCGAATCATATCGGTCTGCACCTCGGGATATACCAACGTAAGCAACTGATGCACATTGCGATAGGTATCCCATAGCGAGAATACTGTATAGCGGTCATAGTCTACAGCTACGCCCGTCTTGCCACTCTCCATTGCTGGGTACTCGCCATTGACGTCGCTTACGATATTTGGGTGTAGCAACGAGTGGTAGAGGGCAGTATAGAATATCGTCTTGTCGTCGTCCGAGCCGCCAGTAACACGAATGCGACCAAGTGCCTCACGCCACTCCGACTGAGCAGCTGCGAGCACCTCATCGAAGCTCTTTCTGCCGACCTCTGCCTCGAGATTCTTGCGGGCATTCTCGATTGAGACATACGAGATGCCGACCTTTACCTCAACCTCGGTGCCTGGCTCAAGATTGCCGAGCGAGAAGATAGCACCAATGTCGTCGCCCATAATCTCGCGAGAGTAGTTCTGATAGAGCTTGTACTCTCCGCTATCGCCCGACCACTGTGCCTCGATGCCTGTCATCTCGGGCTGTAGCTTCCAGTAGTTCACGCTCTTGGCTGCGTGCGAGAGGCGAACAACAAAGTATACTGGGAAGACGGCCTGGTTGGTGTAGCAGAAGGTTCCCAAGAGACGCATACCCTCAACCTCCGTGTCGCTCACACGGCGAAGCATAGCTCCCGACTCGTTCGAGAGGGCTGTGCCAAGGTCGATGATGATATTTGCCTCACCACCCTCGGTAAAGGTGTAACGCTCGACCGAAGCACGCTCCGTGGCTGTCGCCTCGGCACGCACGGCAAACTGATTGTAGGTCGTAGCATAATAGCCAGGTGTTGCCACCTCGTTGCAATATGTAGAGCCTCGCTTAGTGCGGTCAGCCTCCTGAGAGCCTGTTGTGGCCATAGTGATGATTGCTCCCATCTCGGGACAGCCTACGCCACTCAACGCTCCGTGAGCAAAGCCCACGCTATACTTATTGCGAATGTCGTAAGGTGTTGACCACCAGCGGTTATCCTTATCGAAGCGGTTGAGCTCCGAGCCAGTAACATTAAACGGCACAGCCGCCATCATACCGTGAGGTACAACAGCACCTGGATGCGTTGCCGAGTAGTCGGCAGTGCCGATAAATGGGTCTACCCACTTTGTGCAGTCGCTCTCCTGTGCCGACAGCGAGGCACAAAAGGCAAGGAGGGCAAATATCGTAAGTCGTAGTTTCATCATCTGCTTAGTGATTTATCGATCCGTGAAGGATGTAGTGTCCTGTAATCTTAACAAGGAAGCCACCACCCGCAGCCATATCTATGTTAATACCTCTCTCCATATACTCCTTTGCAGTGAGTTCGATATGCTGATAGTCGCTACCGTCTGTTGCAGCATTAGGACCATCCATATAGATATCGACCCTCTCTATCTTATAGTCGAGTGGCATTGTCGTAACACGAACTGTACGAGGAGTATTACCATTAAGTCCTGCAACGTAGATAGAGCCATCCTTGGCCACGGCACCTCCAACTATATACTCACCAATCTCACCCTCATAAAAATCTTTCCTACGCCACACCGTTGGTATCTCGGCAAGCAACTTGGTGAACACTGGCTCCTTCTCGTAGTTCGTTGGCGAGTCGCAAAGCATAGTGAGTGGTGCATCGTAGACTATGTACATCGCAAGCTGATGACAGCGTGTTCCCTGGCTCATAGGACGTGAGTAGTCGGGGTAGTAGTGACCCTTAGCACCATTACGCATTGCACCCTGAGTGTAGTCCATAGGACCTGCCGCACCACGGATAAATGGAAGCGTCACGTCGTAGGTTATCTGGTCGTGCTCAGCACCGAGCCACTTCATTGTCTCAAGGCCGTGAACACCCTCGAAATTGATGGCATTTGGATAGGTCTTATTGAGTCCCGTAGGCTTGTAAACACCGTGATAATCAACAAGCATATGGTATTTTGCTGCTATCTCAGCAACGTCGTAGACAAACTCCACCATCTCCTGGTCGTCGCGGTCGAGGAAGTCTACCTTCCAGCCCTTAACGCCCATCTCGGAGTAGTGCTTACATAAGCCCTCGATATCGCGATTTAGTGCCCAATATCCCGCCCAAAGGATAATGCCAACGTTACACTCGGCAGCATAGTCAACCAACTCCTTGATATCAATCTCTGGCACAACCTGCATAAGGTCGGCAGCGAGATTTACCGACCAACCCTCGTCGAGAATTACATACTCGATGCCGAAGCGTGAGGCAAAGTCGATATA
>JAFYSI010000075.1 GCA_017559425.1 Alistipes sp. | reverse complement strand
GGTACTAGCCACGATGCAGCTATCTTCTGGGGTAACTGCTTCACAAATGTGGATTTTGAGAATGTAACTGTTGATGGTGCACAGATTAAGGGTGGTAGCAATGTCGGTGCTCTTGTTAGCCGCACATCTATCGAGGGTCCTAACACAGAGATTAAGGTTAATTTCAAGAACTGCGTAGTAAAGAACTCTACTCTTGAGGCTAACAACACTAACGCAGACCCTAATGGTGCTTCAGGTTTCATCGGTCGTACTTATGGCAACACTAAGCTTACATTCGAGGGTTGCTCAGTTGAGAACAACACAATCAACAATGCTAACGGTCTTGTAGGTGGTGCTGTTTACGGCTACACTACTTGGTATGGCAACGGCTTCTACGGCACTGGCGCTTGCGACACATTCACAAACTGGAATGGTCTTGTAATTGAGACTGTTACTACAGCAGAGGCACTTAAGGCTGCATTGAATGCTGGTAAGAATGTAATCCTTGGCGCAGATATCGCATTGAGCGAGCCTATTCAGGTTAACAACAAGACCTTCTCTTTGGACGGTAATGGCTACAAGATTGGTCAGAGCAGCGACTACCCAGCCGAGGGAACAAAAGTTACAGCTTTGCTCCACCCAATTGGTTGCACCGCAACCATCAAAAACCTCGTCTTTGACGGTCTTAAGGTTGACGGTCCAATTCGTAGTGTTGATACAAAGATTACTATCGACAATGTAACTGTAACAAATTGTGAGCGAAGAGTTACTGGCTCTACAGCTCAAGGTTTGTTCCGTTTGCACGGCGAAAGCACTATTACAAACTGTACTTTCAAGAACAATGTTTGTCCTATGTGTATCTCGTTCAACTGGGATGGTAACAACAATCTTCCTCAAGCTGCAACAAACTGCGTATTTGAGAGCAATGAGTGTATCTCAACCGCAGTAGTTTACTATGTTAAGGGTTCAGGTGCAATTATAAACAACAACAAGTTTATAGGCAACACTGTAACCGTAACAGGTAGCAGCAATGCAGCTACTCTCTATATGGGCTTTACCGAGAACAATGTTATCACCAATAACTTATTCCAGTACAACTCTGTAACGGCTGGTACAAGCAAGCGTGTTGCAGGTGGTTTGATGATTGGTTATGCTGCAACAATTACAGGTAACGCATTTATTAACAACACCGTAACAGCCGAGAATGCAAAGGGTAACAATGTTTGCGCAAGTGTATACTACACTGATATCAACCTTTCAGGCAATTACTGGGATGGTGCTGCTCCTGTAGAGAATGATGACTACTACAAGGAGTTCAATAACTACGAGGTAATCATCAACGACTACCTCACAACAAATCCTTTCAACTAATCAATTAGAATAGGTAAAGGCAAAGCACTCGGTCATACGGCCGAGTGCTTTTTTTGTATTGTAATACTCGTCGCTCAGTTGGGTGAGGCAAATTTTGGCGGAAGTATTCAAAATAGCCAAAAGTTTCGTATCTTTGTCTCAGCAAAGGCTCACACAGGGCGAGAAGCGACAAACAAGACTCAACGATGAAGATACTAATCACAGGATTCGAGCCATTCTTAGATCACGCCGAAAATGCCTCGTGGGTAGCAGCAACAGAGCTATCGAGGCGTGGTGTGGAGGGCGTGGAGATTGCCATAGAGCAGCTACCGGTGAGCTTTAGGCGTGTCAAGGAGGCGTTGCAAAGTGCTGTGGAGCGACACTCGCCCGAAGCACTCATAATGGTGGGACAGGCAGCAGCGAGTGACACCATACGTCTGGAACGCATAGCCATAAATATGATGGACGCGAAGAGTGGCGACAACGACGGATACATACCCGACGAGGTGCCTATAGAGGTAGACCAACCTGCGGCACTCTTCACAACAATGCCCATAAAGCGACTAGCAAAGAGCATCGAGGAGCGGGGCGTGGCGGTGTCGATATCGAACTCGTGCGGGTTATATGTCTGCAACCGCACCTACTACGAGGGTCTACGACTCGCCGCAGAGAGGATAGAGCGAGGAGCCATCTTCGTACACCTACCTCTATACGTTGGGCAGCGTACGAAGCCAAACCAAAAACCTACTATGCCGCTCGACGATATGGTAGTAGGACTGCAAACTTTAATAAATGAGATAGATGACTAAAAGAGAGGAATTTAAGCAAAAACTCGCCCGAATATTTGACGGCGACCTTAGCACCACACAGTGGGGCAACATTTTCGACTACATCATCATCGGTCTCATCATCATAAGTACCATCACAGTATTTATCTCGACCTTCGACGTGTCGCCACAATGTGAGCAGATACTCCGCATCATCGACATCGTGACAGTCATAGCCTTCACCATCGAGGTGTCGCTACGAATATGGTCGGCCGATGCAATATCCGAGGAGTACAAGGGATTCTGGGGTCGCGTGAAGTACTGCTTCACCTTCTACGGTATGATCGACTTCCTATCGACATACACCTTCTACATCGCATTCTTCATCCCACTACCCTACGCTGTGCTTAAATCATTGCGTGTGGTACGCCTCATTCGCGTGTTCCGCTATATGCGTTCGTTTAGGCTTCTGCAGCAGGCAATTATGTCGAAGTCTAAGGAGTTGCTCATCTCGATGCAGTTCCTCGTGGTTGTCACGCTGATGCTATCGTTCGTCCTCTTCTTCTACGAGCACGCAGCACAGCCCGACATCTACAACAATGGTATCAAGTCGGTGGTATGGTCGTTTGCACAGTACATCGGCGACCCAGGACAGGTGGCCGATAATCCGCCTATTACAATCGTGGGACGTGTCGTTGCCTGCATCATCGGTCTGCTCGGCATCGCTATCTTCGCCGTGCCCGCCGGTCTTATCGGTGCTGGCTTCTCGGAGGCAATGGAGGAGGAGCTCAAAAAGGAGGAGCTCGAGGAGAATCACAGACGTCTTTGCCAGGCCTTTGAGCGTAAGTTGCACCGCCCGACAGGCTTCCAGATTGTACCTCCCTACCTCTCTGTGACAGAGATTCAGGCCCGTATGAGCCTCAAGGCCGACGAGATCATCGACACGGTGGAGTCGTCTGAGAACTTTAGATTGATAAACCTCGCCTCGACACAGACCATCGACGAGCATCCTCAGGATATCCTCGCCGTGGAGCACTTCGCGACAAACCGTCCATACGGCTGTATGATTGACCGCGGATCGAAGATCACCATCTTCTCGCCAAGCAACATCGTAGACCCTGCAATAGGCTGGTTCTCATACTACTTAGCAAAGATTGGTGACTTCAACTATATCGCTCGCGAGTTGGGCGAGAAGCGTCCATACAAGTCGTTCTACAAGTTCGAGAACGCTGACTCAGCACCAGGTCTTGCCGAGTTCTTAGAGGATATGAACACCCTTACGAAGGCTGACGACGCGTGGGTCATCACAATGCTCCCAGCATCGGGTGCCAACGAGCCAGCATTCCCTACTCAGGTACATATCAACGCTGGCGGTGAGAAGGGCAACGAGGATATCTACGCCGAGGGCTTGACAGTCTTGGACCGTGAGCGACTCAAGGAGTTTGTCGAGAGCTGCATAGCATCGCTCAAGAGCGAGTTCGATGTAGATACCGACTTCCAGCGTTACCACGGTATGGGCATCAACGGCAAAAACCACTTCTCGCGTAAGTTGGACAACACCAAGGCAAACTGCTTCTCACTTGTCTTGGCGTGGAGTCTCTGCCTCTGGGATTCGCGACATATATCTGTTGCCAAGCACCTTGCCGAGCTTATCGCTAAGCATATCGAAGGCAAGAGCGAGATAGAGCTCTCGTCCGATCTTAAACGCAAGGGTACAGGATTTAACGACTACACTGAGTAGTCATCCAAGAGCAAGATAATGGGGTTGTCGGCATACGGCTGACAACCCCATTTTGTGTATGGTATCGGGAAGCTACAAGAGCATCACCACCACTATTTATAGTGCTCTGTCCACTCCTCCCTGAGCACCTCGGAATCGTTGCTCACCTCGCGACTGTGGTACATATTCCAGTTACTTGCACAGCGAGGACAGGTGTGCTCCGTAGTCCAACTCTCCGTACCTACTGTTGTGCGTACCAGACGGCTTGCATCAGTGACAATTGAGCCTGAGTGGCGGCGTGAGACATCACTATCATCCATACTCTCCCATCTTGTGCTTGTGCTGTAGCTAACACCCTCATCAACAAGACCGGTAAGCTCCGCACCACAGAAGTGACACATAGGACAACGCATTGCAATGATACTCTTTGTGTATCTGAAAAGGAAACCAAGCATACAGATGCCACCAAGAAGGAAGATGCAGAAGTATCCAAAGCCCCAGAAGGCTGCACAAATCCAGTTAAAACTTATCCACACGAGTGCCATCCATAGTGTTATGGTCATAATGAGGATGGGCCAGTTACCAGCAGTCTCGAGACAGAGAGCGATGATAAGGATCCAAAGGCGGCAGATACCCTCCATAATGAAGTAACCTCCAACAAGCGTGAGCATCCAAAGCCAGAAGCCACCATCACGATCTGCCAAGCCCCCAGTCCAGTCGATAATCGGAGTAAATGCTGCGTCCCAGAACAAGCAGATGAACATAATCCACACAGGGAACAACAAAAACTGACCAATGTATCGATTAAAATTTTTGTGACGCACACCACGCTCCATACCGCACTCGCGAATACCCCAGCCACCGAATATTGTCAAGACTCCTGGCACCAACGTAACGGCAAAGAGCAAGAGGTTGTAGAAATAGGGAATATCGTAGTCAAACATCAGCTCCAACTGCCACGACACCGAGAAGAGTCCCCAGGTAGGTAAGAGTGTCACGAAGAAGAGAGGATAGTAGATCCATACACGTTTATAACCACGATCAACGCGACGTAGAGCGACGATAGCCGCAACAGACAAGAGTAACACCGCAGCCACGATAGCAAACGACCACCACCCCTTCTCGGCGAGCTTAAGGAAGAGGTCGAAGGCAAAGTCCTGAGTCGAGCCCAAGATGTCGTGCGAAAACTCCTCCATCCAGCAGGTAAGTGCCTCACGTCTATTCTTTGGTCCCTCGATATCCTCGATATCTGATATTTCAGTATTGGCCAAACATCTTGACGAGAGCGACAACATCGCCACAAGAATAAGCAGTAGCTTATGGATAGTCTTCATTGCGAAAGTGGTTTAGGAGTTTATATTCTATTACAATAGAGCACGCCACTGCTCAAAACCTATCTTCAAAAGTGGGAAAGATTACTTTTTCTTTAGCTTTGCCGTTGGCTCAAAGGCCCTCTCACCAATGTCGACAGACCTCATCAGCAACTTTACGCTCTTGAGATTCGTGCAGGCGGCAAAGGCACGGCTGCCAATCTCCCTCACCGCTGCGGGTATGACAAGCTTCTTAAGAGCCGTACACCCCTCAAAGGCACTCTCGCCAATTGAGAGGAGACTCGTAGCAATGGTCAGCTTCCGAATCGCTGTGCAGTGGGCAAAGGCCGATGATGAGATGCGTGTCACGCCACCTGGAATGACAAGTGCTGTAAGAGAGTTACACCCAGAGAATGTGTGGGCCTCGATAGACGATAGTGCAGATGATAGAGTGAGCTCAGAAAGCCCAGAACAAGAGGCAAAGGCTCTTGCACCGAGCTCCGAAACACTATTTGGAATCGACAATACGCCAATCGAGCAGCACTCCTCAAAGGCTCCACTACCAATCTTTGTGAGACCATTGTTGAGCGTAAGCGTGGTAAGTGCTGTGCAGTGGGCAAAGGCCGAGCTTCCCACCTCGAGCATACTGTCTGGAAGGTGGATTGTAGTGATTGAGCCACACCCCTCGAAGGCACTCTCGCCAATCTCCTTGATTCGCTCAGTCATAGCGATATTCGAGAGCGATGAGCAGCTAAAAAAGGCTCTTCGACCAATCCTCACAAGGGTACGCGGCAGCGAGACACTCTCAAGCGACGTGCAACCCAAGAAGAGCTCATCATCGAGCTTTATGACACCACTCGGGATGGTGATGCTACGAAGACTCACACAACCACGAAAGGCCCTCTCGCCAATCTCGCGAAACTCCTCAGGAAGCACAACAGAGACAAGACGCTGGCAACCATCAAAGGCCCCGCTCTCAATCCTATTCACACTATGCGGCAGGGTGACACTCTCAATCTGAGCAAAGCCCGCAAAGGCTCGATAGCCCACCTTTGTCTCGCCGCTAAGGATGGTTATATTTACAAGGTGTTCACAGCCTATAAGTCGCTCACGCTCAGCCTTTATCACGCTATTAGGAAGCGAAATATCTGTAAGCGAGGTGCAGGCAACAAGCATATCCTTGCCAGCCTTAACATTACGATTCGATATGGTTAGTTGCTCAAGCTTAACACAGCCATCAAGCAACCTATCACCTATCTCATCGACAGTGCGTGGTACGGTCAACGACTTGAGGCTCACACACCCCTTGAAGAGCTCGCGACCAATCTTTGTAACGCTCTCTGGAATAGATATCGAAGCCAACGAGCTACACCCCTCAAAGGCACTAAATCCTATGTAGGTGATACCCTCGGGAAGTGCCACACTCCTAAGGCTCGAACAGCCAAGAAAGAGTCTATCGGGCACAAACTGAAGCTCGCCACGAAATAGTACGTTCTCGAGCGATGAGCACCTCATAAAGAGTCCAAAGCCAATGTCCGTAATACTTTTCGGTATCTCGATAGTCTCAAGAGCTGTACACCCCTCGAATGTGCAGTTGCCGAAGCTTGTAACACCCTCAGGTATATCGACACGCTGAAGGCTACGACAATCCCTAAACACGACGTGATCGAACTGCCGAAGGTCTTTTGGAAGAGTTACACTATTGAGACTTGTGCAACCCTCAAATAGTCCTGAAGATATGAGAGTTACACCATCAGGGATCGTTATTTGGGAGAGCTTCTCACACTGCTTAAAGGCTCTAAGACCAATCTCCACAACACCACTCGGCAACTCTATACTACTAAGCGACCTGCAGAGGCAAAAGGCCTCATCGCCAATAGCTGTAACACCATCGGGAAGCCTCAGTGCAACAAGGCGTGAGCAGTCGTAGAAGGCCCTATCGCCCACAAACTTCAGTGCATCACTAAAGCGTATAACGCCACAACCATTCTGATAGGTGTCGGAGATGATTGTTGCATTGAATTGAGGTCTCTCTTTACCTTTTGCACTCGATGATAGTCCAAGAGGCTTACTATCTAAGGTGGTGTACCAAATCTCATTATCGGGAATCGTGCCACTTAACGGTTCAGCAGCCGTGGCCATAACAGGACCACAGTGCAGAACAATGGCTGCAAGGAGAAGTGAGAATATTAGGCGTTTCATAGGGTGTTAGTAGTGATTTAGGTTTGCCCATAGCAAAGATACAAAATTTATAGCCAATATCCAACTCGCTATGCCACAGTGTGTGCCTCGCTCACTGAAATATAGGCTTGGCTCGCTCAACGCTGAGTAAAAAGACGAGGGGTGACCAACATCTGATGTCGGCCATCCCCCAAGATGTGATGTCGTAGCAGAGAGGCTACAGAAACTGTACTGTGCGGTAGGAGCGTATGCTATAATCTCGCGAGTTGACTTACTACTAATCTATATTACTACACCGCATATCAATAATATTTACTTTTTGAGCAAAGGGCAATCCTCAAAGGCGTTTTTTGCCACCGTTGTAGCCTTCTTGCTATACTTGACGTGCTTCAAGGCAGCACAGCCATTGAAAGCATTGTCGCCAACCATACTAACACTCTTAGGAATGGTAATACTC
>JAFYSI010000074.1 GCA_017559425.1 Alistipes sp. | reverse complement strand
GCTTGTGGGGCGTTCCGTAAGGGACGCCCTTTTTTTGTGCCAATAGAGGCTATTTTTATAGGTATATTTAGGTGGTAGTCATAGTTTTTGCACCTAACATTTGTCCCTGCTTAGTCTCAGCGAATCAACACATATGAGGACCAAAATTATCTAAATAGGTTTTCCGATTTGCTTTATAGGTGAAAAAATTATACCTTTGCAAATTAATATAATTATTGTAGTTATGGGTTTCTTTGATCTATTTAAGAAGAAAAAGGTGGAGCCTCAGGTAGCTCCTGATGCCACCGCAGAAGATATAGCTAAGGAGCAGGAGCGTATCGAGACCGTGACCAAGCAGGAGGTAGAGGCCGAGCGTAAGGAGCTCGAGGCGGGCTTGGAGAAGACCAAGGAGGGTTTCTTCGGTAAGTTGCGTCGTGCTGTGGCGGGTCGTACGACTGTCGATGCAGATGTGCTCGACGACCTCGAGGAGGTGCTCATCACATCTGACGTGGGTGTTGACACCACTGTGAAGATTATTGAGCGTATCGAGCAGCGTGTGGCACGCGATAAGTATCTCAATGCTGCTGAGTTGCAGTATATCTTGCGTGACGAGATCTCGCTCTTGATGGAGGAGTCGCACCGCTCGACTGAGGACTTCGGTATCGAGGTTAAGGAGGGCACGCCATATGTCTTGATGGTTGTGGGTGTCAATGGTGCTGGTAAGACTACGACCATCGGCAAGCTCGCAGCACAGCTCACAAAGGCTGGCCGTAAGGTCTATATCGGTGCTGCTGACACGTTCCGTGCCGCGGCAATCGATCAGCTCGCAGTGTGGGCCGATCGTGCAGGTGCTACGATGGTGCGCCAGGATATGGGCTCTGACCCAGCATCTGTGGCATACGACACAATACGTTCGGCAGTGGCAAACGGTGCAGATGTCGTGCTTATCGACACGGCGGGTCGTCTGCACAACAAGGTGGGACTTATGAAGGAGCTCACAAAGATTCGTAACGTGATGTCGAAGGTTATCCCCGATGCTCCACACGAGGTGATGCTCGTGTTGGACGGCTCTACAGGACAGAATGCCTTCGAGCAGGCCAAGCAGTTCACCGAGGCTACGCAGGTCACCTCGCTCACAATCACCAAGCTCGATGGTACGGCTAAGGGTGGCGTTGTGATTGGCATTAGCGATAAGTTCAACATTCCTGTGCGTTATATCGGCATTGGCGAGGGTATCGACCAGCTCAAGATGTTCGATCGCAAGGAGTTTGTGCGTGCAATGTTTGGTGACGAAAAGATGTAGCTAATATGAAGAAAATCAATATCATAACCCTCGGATGTTCGAAGAATACTGTCGACTCGGAGCACCTCGCAGCACAGCTCGCAGCAATGGACTACAAGGTTGTCTTCGACAGCGACCGTACCGATGCAGATGTCGTGGTGATCAACACCTGCGGCTTTATTGGCGACGCTAAGCAGGAGTCTATCGACACAATCTTGCGTGCAGCACAGCTCAAGGAGGCGGGAAAGATCGACGAGCTCTTCGTCGTTGGCTGCCTCTCGCAGCGTTATGCCGATGAGTTGCGTCCAGAGCTTCCAGAGGTCGATGATTTCTTCGGTGTCAACGACTGGGCGGGCATCGTGGAGCGTCTCGGTGCCAAGTATCGCGAGGAGAATGAGACACGTCGCGAGCTCTCGACACCATCGCACTACGCCTATCTAAAAATCTCGGAGGGTTGTAACTGGATGTGTGGCTACTGTGCCATTCCGCTGATTCGTGGTCGTCATAAGTCGGTGCCTATGGAGGCTCTCGTCGCTGAGGCTGAGGCACTTGTCGAGAAGGGTGTGCGTGAGATTATGGTCATTGCACAGGATACGACATACTATGGCGTGGATATCTATGGAGAGCGTAAGTTGGCAGAGTTGTTGGAGCGTCTCTGTCGTATTGAGAAGCTCGAGTGGGTGCGTCTGCATTATGCCTATCCAACGGACTTCCCCGATCAGGTTATCGAGGTTATGGCTCGCGAGAAGAAGATTTGCCGATATCTCGATATCCCATTCCAGCATATTTCGGACAATCAGCTATCGTTGATGAAGCGTCGTCACACTAAGGCTGAGGCGTTGGCTCTTGTTGAGAAGCTGCGTCGTGCAATCCCAGATATCGCTCTTCGCACTACGCTCCTTGTGGGCTATCCTGGTGAGACTGAGGAGGATTTCGCAGAGCTTATGGAGTTTGTCAAGTCGACTAAGTTCGACCGCTTGGGTGTATTTCCATACTCCGAGGAGGAGGGTACATACTCTGCTACACGCCTCAAGGATGATGTCGCTGACGAGGTTAAGCAGGAGCGTGTGGAGCGTATTATGCGTCTTCAGGAGCGTGTGTCGTTGGAGAACAACGCTCGCCGTGTGGGTCAGACAATGCGTGTGATTGTCGATAGACGTGAGGGTGACTTCTACATCGGTCGCTCGGAGTACGACTCACCAGAGGTCGACCAGGAGATTATCATCGAGAGCTATGGCAAGCGTCTCTTGCGTGGTCGTTTCTATGAGGTGAAGATTACCGATTGTGAGGATTATGACCTCTACGCTGAGCTTATTTAGCGGCAGGAGGTAAAATGGTGAGAAGATAGTTTTTTGGTCCGAAATTTTGATATTAACCAAAAAATACCTATCTTTGGGAAGTTAAAGATATATTATTGCCGTCATTATGGCCGAGAAGGATATTATCAAACTATTGCGTGTCGAGGTCGAAAGACTTATAGCGGACCACGAGCGAGTATCTCGCGAGTGTCGTGAGCTGACAAAAGAGCGTGATAAGCTCCTTGGCGAGAAGCACCGCTTGGAGGAGAGAGTGCGTGAGCAGGATACTCGTATCAAGAGCCTCGAGTTGGCTGAGGTTTTGCGTGGTGGTGATGGCAATGTGGAACGAGCTAAAGCACGTGTCAATAGCCTTTTGCGGGAGGTAGACAAGTGTATAGCATTGATTAAGCAAGAACAAGATAACCGATAACCACCGATGGCTGAAGGAAAAGTAAAAATAAATCTATCTATAGCAGGTAGAAGCTACCCAATGACCATCGATGCGGCCAATGAAGAGCTCTATCGTGAGGCTACAAAGCGTCTTAACGAGAAGATCACTGAGTATTCGAAGATTGCTAAGTTCGATATCCAGGATCGTGTTGCTATGGCTGCGTTGCGTTACTCGATATTGGCACTTACTACCGAGCAGGACTCATCTCTTGGCAACGAAGATGTCGAGGAGATATATGCCCTAAAGGAGCGAATTAGCAAATATATTAAGCGTTAGTAGCTCTCGAGGCTCGATATTTGTGATATCAAGGCCGTCACACGCCTATTGAGTGTGACAAGGTTCTTTAAATACAAAGATCTATCCCGCATAGATTCCTTAAAAGCTTTGCGAACTGTACATTTTATATAACATTGGGACAACTCTCGAGAAAAGTTTCAAAACAAGGCCTCAACCCTTCGGGGTGTGGTGTGTAAACGCCACCAGTGGACTGTTGCGAGCCTCGGAGCCCCACCTATGACTTATCTGCGGATTCGTCAAACAAGTTAAGGAGTCTTTGCGGGCTTTTTTATGTATAATAACCAATTTATTAATATATAACTACTTAACAACTATTATCATTATGAGTCCAACTATGATAATCGTCGGCATTGTTGGTGGTGCTGTGGTAGGAGCTGTGGCTGCCTACTTTGGTGCTCGCTCGCGTGCAAAGGCCATTGTCGCAAAGGCAGAGGCTGACGGCGAAATGATAAAGAAAGAGAAGATGTTGCAAGCTAAGGAGAAGTTCATCCAGCTCAAGAGCGAGCACGACCGCCAGGTCAATGAGCGTAACCAGAAGTTGCAGCAGAGTGAGCAGCGTGCCAAGCAGGCCGAGGCTAACCTCCAGCACAAGGAGCGTGAGCTCGACAAGAAGTCTCAAGACTACGATAAGCGTAAGGAGCAGCTCGAGACTCAGCTTCAGAATGTAGAGTCGAAGAAGGAGGAGCTCGCAGCAGTGATCAAGGAGCAGAATGCACGCCTTGAGCAGATCTCGGGTCTCAGCTCGGAGGATGCTAAGAATATCCTCATCGAGAATATGAAGAACGAGGCTAAGGCCGACGCTGCAGCCTACATCGCCGAGACCATCGAGGAGGCTAAGCTCTCAGCAACAAAGGAGGCTAAGCGTATCGTTGTGGCATCTATCCAGCGTGTAGCTACCGAGACCGCTATCGAGAATGCTGTTACGGTGTTCAACATCGAGTCGGATGAGGTTAAGGGTCGTATCATCGGTCGTGAGGGCCGTAACATCCGTGCTTTGGAGGCCGCTACAGGCATCGAGATTATCGTTGACGACACCCCTGAGGCTATCATCCTCTCGGGATTTGACCCTGTACGTCGCGAGATTGCTCGTCTTGCTCTCCACCAGCTTGTTACCGATGGTCGTATCCACCCAGCACGTATCGAGGAGGTTGTGGCTAAGGTTAAGAAGCAGATCGAGGAGGAGATCGTTGAGGTGGGTAAGCGTACCACTATCGACCTCGGTATCCACGGCTTGCACCCTGAGCTTATCCGTCTCATCGGTAAGATGAAGTATCGCTCGTCATACGGTCAGAACCTCTTGCAGCACGCTCGCGAGACTGCTAACCTCGCAGGTATTATGGCTGTTGAGCTCGGTCTCAACCCTAAGGCAGCACGCCGTGCAGGTCTCTTGCACGATATCGGTAAGGTGCCCGATGATGAGCCAGAGTTGCCATACGCAATCATCGGTATGAAGCTTGCCGAGAAGTATAAGGAGAAGCCAGATGTATGCAACGCTATCGGT
>JAFYSI010000009.1 GCA_017559425.1 Alistipes sp. | reverse complement strand
TTGCTCTTCATGTGCTCGGTAAGGTGGTTGATACGGTAGGTGAATAACGCGATCTGGCTCTCGGGTGAGCCTGTGTCGGTTGTAGACTTGCCGTACTGGCCAAACAACTCCTGCTTCTTCTCAGGTGTCAAATACATAAAAATTAAGGTTTTATGGTGCGCCTCCCGATTCATTTACCCGAGGATGACGCCCCTGGTTCCACTCCACGACAGATCATCCTTACCTTGATCCTGCCGGAGCGTGCGGCAAAGGTAATTATTTTTTTTCGAACAGCAATGCTTTTTTCAAAGAAAAAAACTTTTTCAACCAAATAATTTTCAAACTTTTTTCGCACCTTCAATAAAAATCACATTTTCGCCCGTCGAATTTATGAATTTGCATAAAAATCAAACAAAAGCACCCACACGAAACTCCAAACATTAAATATTCGGAACAATGATGTTTATATCTATATTTTTAACCATATTCCCATTTTATATAAACAAAATCGACAAACCTCAAAAATTAATATTAGACAATATTTCGCGAAAATTCCTACTTTTTGTAGAAAAATAGTAGAAAATTATAAATTTTTCACTACATTTGTCCGCAAATTATTAACCAAGGTAGGATGCTCAAGAGATTAACCACAATACTTCTTATGTTCGTAATGCTCGCCACAGCCACATTTATGTGGGGTTGTAGCGAGGCTGTTTCGACCTACAAGAGGGTTGACAGCTATGCTCTCGGAACATTCGTGCAGCTCACCTGTCGCACAAACCACCCTACCGCTGAGCTCACACGTCTCATTGCCGAAATTGACCAAGAGGCAAAGGCATCGATGTCGATATTCGATGAGGGCTCGCTAATCTCACGCATCAACCGCAATGAGACAGACTCTCTAGACAGACACATCGCATTCAACTTGGAACTCGCTGAAAAATTCTACGAACTCAGCGACGGTGCCTACGACGTAACAATCAAGCCACTCACCTCAGCCTGGGGTTTTGCTGGCAAGAATACCTCTGCCGAGCCTAACGTAGACTCGCTTCTGCAGTTTGTGGGCTTCGAAAAGATTGCTATTGTCGACGGTCGTCTTCAAAAGAGGGACATACGCTCCGAGCTCGACTTCAACTCGATTGCCAAGGGTTATGTTGTGGATCTTGTCGCAGAGCGTCTCAACGAGATGGGCATTACCAACTATATGGTCAACATCGGCGGAGAGATTCGCTGCAAGGGTGTCAACGCTCGCGGTGGCGACTGGACAATAGGCATTGAGACACCATACGAGGGCAACTTCGAGCAGGAGTCGATAGAGAAGATTATCGCAATATCGAACTGCGGAGTGGCGACATCGGGCAACTACCGACGCTTTCACCTTACCGAGGATGGTCGCAAGGTGGCCCACACGATTGATCCCAAGACGGGCTACAGCGTGCTCAGCGACCTGCTCTCTGTGACAATCATCGCACCAACGTGTGCCGAGGCAGATGCTGCAGCAACAATGTTTATGGCAATGGGCTCAACGGAGCAGACACTCGAGCTTGCCAAACAGTGCGAGAGAGAATTCGGCTGGAGGTACTATTTCATATACGCCGACAACGATGGCTACCGAATCGAGGCATCAGCAAGCCTACGATAGCGAGGCCGAGGAGGGGGGGGTAAAAAATAGCTACAGACTCAACAATAACGAGATATGGGCACGGCACTGCCGAGCCACAAAAGATAAATAGATGAAGCAGGATGGTATTAAACGAGCTTCGATAGACAAGCTCAAATCGCGATTCGAGACCGCATACTACTCAGAGGACTTGGTAATCACCCCTCTGGTGATGTTTCGCGAGCTCGACGACCTAACGGCACTCATTCAGGGTGTCTCAATAGGTGTGACAGTGAGTGGCACGGCCAAGATTAAGATCAATGGCAAGCTCCACGAGTTACGCCCAAATACCCTATTCATATTCAACGAGAACACCGTAATCGAGCAGGTCAAGGCCTCGATTCGCTCATCGGGATATATGATCACGTACTCGCGTCAGTATCTCAACAGCATCCACGTCGACACTCAGGATCTTATATCAATCTACCACGGCTTCCTCGATGAGCCTTGCGTGCAGATTGAGCCTCAGGAGGCAACCTACATCCACGACATCTCGAAGCTTATGCGTTCGGTGCTCTGCGACTACGCCCCAACAGCAAATCGCAACAAGATTATCAACTCACTTTTTGGTGCGATGTTCCACTATGTGATGGGCATCTTGCAGCAGCATAGCCTCCCAACAACGGGCAGCGTGAGCAACCGTACCGACGAGCTCTTCAACCGCTTCCTCAGCCTCTTGCGTGAGCACTGCAGCACAGAGCGAAGCGTGGAGTTCTACGCATCAGAGATGGGCATCACGCCTAAATACCTATCTTTAATACTTAAGAAAAAGAGCGGCCGCAACGCCTCAAAGCTCATTGACGAGGCTGTAGTATACGAGGCTAAGCGACTACTCAAATACTCAGGTCTCAGCATTCAGGAGATATCGACAAAGCTCAACTTTGCGTCGCAATCATTCTTCGGCAAGTACTTCAAGCAGCGTGTGGGTGTCTCACCATCGCGATATAAGATTTGGGATGGCCGCACCGAGGAGGTCCTCAACAGCGAGGAGAGCATCTTCGACGATACTCAGCTTAATAGTGACAACGATTAACTAAATACAATAACTTAAACAAACACATTTATGAAAAAACTATTGAAAACACTTGTGTTGGCTTTAGCTCTTGTACTTACATTTGCTAACGGCACAAATGCGGTTGCAGCCGAGCCTATCTACGGTAAGGTTGTAGATGTTCTCGGTGGTGCTCCAGTAAAGTGGACACTCTACGCTAATGAGGAGGGCAACGACACCTACGCCCTCGTATTCCACGGTACGCTTAAGAGCGGTTACCACGGTTACCCACTTAGCGATCCATATTCAGCTCCTATCTTTGAGTTCCAGAATGGTACTTTGGTAGGTAAGATGGTTGAGACTTTGAAGCCTGAGGAGGTTACTGACGAGTATGGCGACAAGGTTAAGCACTACCACGGTCAGATGATCTTTGTGCAGCGTATCAAGGCTGAGGCTAACACTAAGATCACTGGTACTATCAGCACAAACATCTGTACTGACGCTACTAACCAGTGCCAGCAGTCATCTTTCGACTTCAACATCACCTTGGCACCTGCTGCAGCTAAGGCTGAGCCAGCAAAGGTAGAGGAGAAGGCTGAGGAGAAGGCTGAGGAGAAGGCTGAGGAGAAGGCTGAGGAGACTGCAACTGAGACAGTTGTTGCTGAGAACAACGGTGCAGAGTGGATGGTTGACGGTATCGTTAAGGGTGAGACACTTAACCTCGTATTCAGCCACATCGTGACTGCTGCCGAGCTCGAGGCAAAGCCTGCAATGCCTGTTATCAGCTTCGAGCGTGAGGGTCAGGTTATCGAGACTATCGCACTTCGCGACAGCGAGATTGACTACGAGGGCCTCAAGGCTCAGGATACTCTCCGCCTCGTTACCAACGGTTTCAAGGTTGCTGACCTCGGCGAGGGCGTAGCTAAGATTGGTGGTAACATCGCTTACAACGAGGCTGAGTACAGCTACGAGATCTCATTGCCATCAAGCGAGGAGGATGCTACAAAGCTCGACTGGAGCTCACTCATCACTGCTATCCTCTGGGGCTTCGCAGCACTCTTGACACCTTGCGTATTCCCAATGGTGCCTATGACTGTATCGTTCTTCATCAAGGGTTCACAGTCGCCTGCACAGGGTCGTTTCCGTGCTACAATGTATGGTTTCTTCATCGTAGCTCTCTACGTTTTGCCTATCGCAGTATTGATCCTTATCTCTAACCTCGCGGGTGGTTCGAACGTTACAAACGACATCTTCAACTGGTTGTCTACACACTGGATTCCAAACCTCATCTTCTTCGCAATCTTTATGATCTTCGCAGCATCATTCTTCGGTGCATTCGAGATCACTATGCCTTCAAGCCTTGTTAACAAGAGCGACGCAGGTGCTGAGAAGGGCGGTTTGCTCGGTATCTTCTTTATGGCTCTTACCCTCGTGCTTGTATCATTCTCTTGTACAGGTCCTATCGTGGGTACCGTTATTATCAGCTCTACAAGCGGTGGTAACATCTGGATGCCTATCCTTACTATGGCTGCTTTTGCTACAGCATTTGCACTTCCATTTACACTCCTCGCGTGGTTCCCATCATTGCTCAAGAATATGCCTAAGAGCGGTGGCTGGTTGAACTCTGTGAAGGTTGTCCTCGGTTTCATTGAGATCGCCCTCGGTTTGAAGTTCTTGATGACTGCAGACCAGACTTACCACTGGGGCTTGCTCGACCGTGAGATCTACCTCGCTATCTGGATTGTAACATTCGCACTCCTCGGCCTCTACCTCTTGGGTAAGCTCCGCTTTGCTCACGACGACAAGATGGAGTCACTCTCAGTTAAGCGTCTTGTGATGGCTATCTTGGTATTCTCATTCGTTGTTTACCTCATCCCAGGTATGTTCGGTGCCCCATTGAAGGGTATCTCAGGCTACTTGCCTCCTATGAGCACTCAGGACTTCCGTCTCGATGGTAACCCAAAGAACCACAACACTCAGGTTAAGTATGGTGACTTCCTCCATATTCCTAACAACCTCGAGGGTTACTTCGACCTTGAGGAGGCTATCGCAGCTGCAAAGGAGCAGAACAAGCCTATCTTCGTTGACGTAACAGGTCACGCTTGTAACAACTGCCGTGAGATGGAGTCTTACGTTTGGAGCGACACTAAGGTTACTCGTCTTATGTCTGAGGAGTACATCGTATGTGCACTCTACGTTGACGATAAGACCGCTTTGGCAGAGGGCGACTACTACACTAACGAGAATGGTGTAGAGATGCGTGAGCTCGGCCGTAAGAATGCTGCTATCGCTATCGACCGTTGGGGTATCAACGCTCAGCCAGGCTACGTTCTCCTCACTCCTGATGGTCAGAGTATGGTATCTGCTAAGACTATGAGCTACGACCGTGAGATTTCACACTTCGTTGAATTCCTCGAGAACGGTTTGAACAACCACAAGAATGGCATCAGCTTCGGTAACGGTGCATTCTCTGGTAACGTAACTAAGAAGTAGTTAACGCTCATATAAATGACAATGGCTGTCCCTCGGGGCAGCCATTGTTATTATAATATAGGTATCACTGCATCGAGGCTATACAACGCTCCACACATTGCAGCACCACCGAAGCCTATCGACTTAAGGTAATCGAGGTGGCGAAAGGTCACACCACCTAAGGCGATTACCCTACCATCAATAATTCCTTCGCGAGCTGCCCACCTTAACTCCTCGTCGCTGAAGCGTGAGCGATAGCCTACCTTAGATATGCTATCAAATATGGGACTTAGGAAGAGATAGTCGCACTCTTGCTTATATCGTGCTATCTCCTCAAACGTGTGACACGAGCGAGTGCGAATGCCACTATAACCATCAGGCAGGTGCTGGACACTCCTATTTTGGTGGATACCCAACAGGTGAAACTCCGCAAACAACTCCGTATGGTCGTGGATGACAATACGCCGTAGGTAATCATCGCCAATGGTAGAAAGTAACAGCCTACACTCCTGGACATCGGAGCAAGGTTTCCGGATATGGACAACGTCGACACCCGCATCGAGCAGTCGTGTGATGATTTGTGCATCGTCGTCAGTGACCTTAGGTGTGGTTACGGCAATGATTCTCACGGTCTCAGCTTTTCGATGATAAGCTCTGCGACCTTTTTGCCAGATAGGAGCATACCGCCAAATATTGGCCCCATACGAGGTGTGCCACTAACAGCCGAAGCAGCCATACCACAAACATAGAGGCCTGGATAGATCTCCTTAGTGCCATTCACAACCTCCTCCTCGCCCGAAACGACATCCAATGAACGCTCACCGATAACGCCGCCAGTCTCAGTTGCAAGGCGTATTCCGTTCTTGCGTGCTACGGTACAACACATCTCGCTATCGTGGCCCGTACCATCGACCACACACTTGGCCATAATATTGAGCGGGTCGACGTGCATTCCCTCACGAAGCACTGGCGTCCAATTGACCACCACGCCACTCACCACATCGTTCTTGAATACTACATCCTCGACGCTGTAGCAGTTAAAGATTGTAGCACCAGCGTGAACAGCCTTATAGAGCAGTGCTGCAGTGCTCTCGACAGAGTCCATCACATAGAGATTATCGTCGTAGGGCTCATAGTTGATGTCAAACTCTTTGATAATCGCGAGGGCCTCCTCCTGCACGACAATCTGGTTAAACATCATAGCACCGCCCCACATACCACCACCTGGCGATAGCTTTCTATCAAACTGTGCTACCTTCAACCCCGCCATAGCAAGATAGTAGGCAGCTACAATACCCGATGGGCCACCACCAACGATGGCTACGTCCAAATCTAAGTTACGCTCCAGCTTACTGAAATAGGTGGAGATAATACCTTGAGATACCTTTCGTTCAATCATAGTTTTTATGTGTTTTAGGATTTGTTATCTGTTTTGCGTATATATCAGAGCGACTATTTGCGACATCTCGCATTGAGGATTCTCAGCATTAATAATGGTACTACTAAGTGCAATGCCATCAACTCCGCACTGCAGTAATTCAGCGATATCGCCCCTTGTAATACCACCAATGGCAACCAGAGGAGTGTGCATACCACACTCTCTCATCTTTGATGCTATCTCTGAGTAACCCTCACATCCAAGGGTGGGCGAAAGATTGCTCTTGGTCGCGGTATAACGAAATGGTCCACAGCCAAAGTAGTCGGGTGTGGCAGACTTTAGAATCTCGACGATATCATCGAAGGTGTTTACCGTAGCTCCAATAATATATCCCTGGCCAAGTATTCTACGAGCTTCATAAATGGGCATATCACTCTTTCCAAGATGCACGCCATCGGCCTTTACCCTCTGGGCAAGTGCTACGTTATCATCAATAATGAATGTCGCTCCATAATCACGACACATCTTTTGCACCGCAATGGCAGCCTCCTCGAACGTAGCATCATCAACGCCCTTCATACGAAGCTGAATCCATCGACAACCACCCTCCAGGGCGATACCTGCAGAGTCGATATAGGAGTAGGCAGCGTTATGATGGGTTATAAACTGCAGTTTGAAGTTATCGGTCACCATATACCAACATCTTTTTAGGGTTAAATCCGTGATTAACGGGACCAATGCCCCCTCCTATCTCGACATCTGCACCACTACGAATAGCCTCAGTAACATAGTTCTTAGCCTCACGTATTGCCTCCACCATATCACAACCTCTTGCAATAAAGGCAGCTATGGCAGACGAGAGAGTACAACCCGTGCCGTGAGTATTACGGGTAGTAATAGTCTCAGATGTAAAGGTTAAGGATTCTATCCCCGATTGAGAATTGATAAAGAGTATATCGCTCTTTTGGTCGCCATCTTCGTGACCACCCTTGAGAAGAACTGCCCGAGCTCCATAGCCAAAGAGAGTAAGTGCCGCCTGCTCCTTATCGTGATAAGAGGAGATGGAACGGCCAGTGAGAACCTCGATTTCAGGGATATTTGGTGTAATAAGCATTGACATTGGCAGAAGTCGCTGCTTGAGAGCATCGAGAGCATCTAAAGACAAGAGACGATGACCTGTTGACGAGACGATAACTGGGTCAAGGATTAGGGGAAGAGAGTATTTCGCAAGTGCCTCGGCAACAGCTAAGGCAATATCGGCATTGGCAAGCATTCCGACCTTTACAACCGTAGGGTGTAAATCATCTACGACAGCCAAGATTTGGTCATAGACCATCTGTGGCGTTATTGCTAATTGAGAGTGCACGCCCTCGGTGTTTTGGGCCGTTATGGCGGTAATGGCGGTTGTACCATATACACCAAGAGAGGCAAATGTCTTAACATCAGCCTGAATACCAGCCCCACCAGATGAATCGGAGCCTGCGATTGACAATACTACGGGATACGTCTTTCGAGAGTTCATACCACTATTTTTCACATTACTATATACGCTCAAAATAGTGGTACGGCAAGTACCATTAAAGATGACTCCAAAC
Source organism: Alistipes sp. (assembly GCA_017559425.1). Lineage (GTDB taxonomy): Bacteria > Bacteroidota > Bacteroidia > Bacteroidales > Rikenellaceae > Alistipes. Next base: position 2,291 of record JAFYSI010000009.1, on the reverse strand, counting down.
TTCCAGCGTCAGCATTATCTGTACTGGTGCAATGTGTATAATCTCAGCCAGGGTAACCAAGCGGTATTCCCCAACACCACCATTCGAGTTCACGGACAAAGGTAGATAAAAAATAGCAATCTCCAACACCCCTAAACAACTTTTTTAAGAGCTATTTTGGGGTAGATTAGTATAATCTACAGCTCACGAAAAAAGATAAAAAAAAGATGCCCTGTCCACCATTGGGACAGAGCATCTATATGCTGATAACAGCTCGACGACTACTTTTTAGCCTCGTCAACAGAGACCTTACGGAAGTCCTTGAGAAGCTTAGAAAGCTCCAAAGCTGCCTTGCGAGCACGAGTGCCGGCTGCCTTATTATTCTTCTCCAACTGCATAGCTGCGTTGCTTGCAAATGCCTCATACTGAGCTGCGATGTTCTCTACTAAAGTCTTCATAAGTATAAATTGTTTTAAGGTTTATCTTTGGCAAAGATATAAAATTATTTTATACAACAACAAATTTTCAACCGAAAAATAAGCATAAAGTAGTGATTTATCGGCAAATCGGTATTTTACTCACTCAATAAGAGGGCTAAACAACCATCTAAAGTTGTCAAATATGGTCAAAATCCCTACTTATGGGGATTGAAACATTCAGCAACGAGTTGTAACTTTGCACCACACAAGTGGTAGCAAAGCTCAGGGAGCAGCACACTAATAAGACTATCGCTTTGAATGACAAAGAGATAAAGTAAGCAAAAAGATATAACGAAGACTTAGATTTATGCGATTAAGCGAACTAAAGACTGGCGAGAGTGCCGTGGTGGTCAAGGTACTGGGCTACGGAGGCTTTCGTCGTCGAATAATCGAGATGGGATTTGTGCGTGGTCAGCGTGTGAGCGTAGTGCTCGACGCACCACTCAAGGATCCTATCGAGTACCGAATTATGGGCTACGACATCTCGCTACGCCGCAAGGAGGCTCAGATGATCGAAGTGATGACACTCGAGGAGGCAGAGCGTCTTGCTGCCATCGAGGCGGAGGCTGCCGTATCCGAAGACGAGTTCTTGCAGCGTGCTGTGGCCAACAAGCACAACAACATCACGGTAGCACTCGTTGGTAATCCCAACTCGGGTAAGACATCGCTCTTCAACACCCTCTGTGGTCGCAGCGAGCACGTGGGTAACTACAGCGGTGTGACCGTCGACGCTAAGCGTGGAGAGCTCAAGTATCGTGGCTACACAATCGAGATTACCGACCTACCTGGAACATACGCCCTCTCGGCCTACTCACCCGAGGAGCTATATGTGCGTCGCCACATTACAGACAACACCCCAGATGTTATCGTCAACACCATCGTGGCATCCAACCTCGAGCGTAACCTCTACCTTACCACCGAGCTTATCGACATCAACCCACGAATGGTCATCGCACTCAATATGTATGACGAGTTGGAGCGTAGCGGTGCTAAGTTCGACCACAACGCCTTAGGCGAGATGATAGGTATCCCTATGGTGCCAGTGGTATCGCCAACGGGACGCGGCATAGAGGAGCTGCTCGACACCATCATAGCCCTCTACGAGAATAGCGACAAGCGTGAGCGTCACGTCCACATCAACTATGGCTCTGTCATCGAGGAGAACCTCGAGGAGCTGAACACCGACATACGCAAGCACCGCGACGAGCTGCCAGCACACTTCCCTCCACGTTACTTCGCCCTGAAACTCATCGAGGGCGATAGAGATGTATGGGAGATGCTCAAGGCAACATCCCACATTGAGAGGTGGCTGCGAATGGCACGCGAGGCTCGAGAGCAGATTGAGGAGGCACTAAATACTGACATCGAGACCGCTCTTGCTGAACGTAAGTATGGCTTTGTATCGGGAGCATTGAAGGAGACATACTCGGCTGCTGAGTACAATCGTAACACACTGAGTGACAAGCTCGACGACATTGTCACACATCGCATCTGGGGTTACCCTATCTTCTTTGGCATTATGTGGTTTATGTTCTACTGCACCTTTACTCTTGGAGCCTATCCACAGGCTTGGATTGAGGCGGGCGTAGAGTGGTTGTACGACACAGTGCACGGCCTTATGGGCGAGGGTGCACTACGCGATATGCTCACAGATGGCGTGATCAGCGGCGTGGGTAGCGTGCTGGTGTTCCTACCTAACATTATGATTCTGTACCTCTTCATATCGTTCTTGGAGGACTCAGGATACCTGGCTCGTGCAGCATTTATTATGGACAAGGTGATGCATAGGATGGGTATTCACGGCAAGTCGTTCATACCTATGGTTATGGGCTT
>JAFYSI010000073.1 GCA_017559425.1 Alistipes sp. | reverse complement strand
GATGGTGTAGGTACAAAGCTTAAGTTGGCGTTCGAGATGGACAAGCACGATACTATCGGTATCGACGCTGTTGCAATGTGCGTTAACGACGTATTGGCACAGGGTGCTGAGCCATTGGTATTCCTCGACTATGTTGCAGTGGGTCACAACGAGCCTGCTAAGGTCGAGGCTATCGTTGCAGGTGTTGCTGAGGGTTGCCGTCAGGCAGGTTGTGCATTGGTAGGTGGTGAGACTGCCGAGATGCCAGGTATGTACCAGGATGGCGAGTACGACATCGCTGGTTTCACAGTAGGTGTTGTAGAGCGCTCTAAGCTCATCGACGCTGGTGAGCGTGTTAAGGTTGGTGACGTGTTGGTAGGTATTGCTTCAACAGGTGTTCACTCTAACGGTTTCAGCCTCGTGCGTAAGGTTGTTGCTGACAACGCTCTTAAGCTCTCTGAGACATATCCTGAGCTCGAGGGTCGTACTCTTGGTGAGGCACTCTTGGAGCCTACACGCATCTACGTTAAGCAGGTGTTGAAGGTTATCGCTGAGTGCGATGTTCACGGTATCAGCCACATCACCGGTGGTGGTTTCGACGAGAATATCCCACGTATTTTGAAGGATGGTCAGGGTGTCGAGGTTAAGGAGGGTAGCTGGGAGATTTTGCCAGTGTTCCGCCTCTTGGAGAAGTATGGCAAGGTTGGCCACCGCGAGATGTTCAACATCTTCAATATGGGTATCGGTATGGTTATCGCATTGCCTGAGGAGGATGCAGCCAAGGCTATCGCTATACTTGAGGAGTGTGGTGAGCGTGCTTCAGTTATCGGCCGCGTTGTCGAGGGCGAGGGTGTAACAATCATCTAATTTTGACTATGAAACGAGTACGTTTGGCGGTCTTTGCAAGTGGCAGTGGTAGCAACTATGAGGCTATCGCTGAGGCTTGTGCTGATGGTCGCCTCGATGCAGAGATTGTGTTGCTTGTATGCGATAAGCCGGGAGCTAAGGTTCTTGAGCGTGCAAAACGCTTTGGTACAGAGAGCTTTGCCTTTAATCCTAAGGATTATGAGTCAAAGGCTGCGTATGAGACCCTTTTGGTGCGTATGCTCCAGGAGCGTGGTGTAGACTTTGTGTGTTTGGCTGGTTATATGCGTATCGTTGGTCCAACACTTCTTGGTGCCTTCGAGCAGCGTATCGTGAACATTCACCCATCCTTGCTCCCTTCGTTTAAGGGTGCTCACGCCATTCAGGATGCTGTGGACTATGGTGTTAAGATCTTCGGTGTGACGACCCACTTTGTCGACGAGACTTTGGATGGTGGTCGTATCATCGATCAGGGTGCTGTGGTCTACGAGGGTAGCGACATCGAGGAGCTTACCAACCTTATTCACAACATCGAGCATAAACTCTATGTTAAAACTATTAATAAACTGATAAATAAGAAATATTAAGATATGCGAGCATTAGTTAGTGTTAGCGACAAGTGTGGCGTTGTGGAGTTCTGCGAGAACCTCCGACGTCTCGGCTGGGAGATTATCGCTACGGGAGGTACTCAGAAGCTTCTTGAGGATAGCGGTGTAGCAACTATTGGCATTAGCGAGATTACAGGTTTCCCTGAGATTTGCGATGGCCGTGTTAAGACCCTTCACCCAAAGGTGCACGGTGGTCTCTTGGCTCGTCGTGACGACGAGAGCCACCTCCAGGCACTTCGTGAGAACTCTATCGAGTTTATCGATATGGTCTGCGTTAACCTCTATCCATTCCGTCAGACTATCGCAAAGCCTGATGTGAAGATGGAGGATGCTATCGAGAATATCGACATCGGTGGCCCATCAATGTTGCGTTCTGCGGCTAAGAACTATCGCGACGTTACTGTCGTTTGTGACCCTGCAGACTATGCACGCATCATCCGTGAGATCGAGGAGGGTGGTAACACTGAGCTCAAAACACGTCTTGAGCTCTCGGCAAAGGCCTATACTCACACTGCTGAGTACGATATGTGTATCGCTACCTATATGCGTAAGCAGGCTGAACTTAACGAGAAGCTCTTCGCATCGTTCGACTTGGTACAGACGTTGCGTTACGGCGAGAACCCTCACCAGTCTGCTAAGTTCTACGCTTCGGCAGATGCTGTGCCATTCTCATTGGCTACTGCTAAGCAACTCAACGGCAAGGAGATGTCGTACAATAACATCCAGGATGCAAATGCTGCGTTGAACATCGTGCGTGAGTTCTCTGAGCCTTTCGCTGTGGGTCTCAAGCATATGAACCCTTGCGGTGCTGCTATCGGCAAGGATATCAAGGAGGCGTGGGAGAAGGCATACGCTGCTGATACAGTAAGTATCTTTGGCGGTATTGTGGCTGTTAACCGTGAGCTTACCAAGGAAGTAGCAGAGCTTATGAAGCCTATCTTCTTGGAGATCATTATGGCTCCATCGTTTAGTGACGAGGCTCTCGAGATTCTCTCAACAAAGAAGAACTTGCGTCTCTTGCAGGTAGATATGGGTGAGTGCAAGGATACTCAGACTCAGTATGTTTCGGTTAATGGTGGCTTGCTCGTTCAGCAGCTCGACACCGAGACTAAGGAGGTTGTTGCAGATATGTGCGTAACTGAGCGTAAGCCATCGGCTGCAGAGCTCGAGGATATGAACTTCGGCTGGCGAATCGTTAAGCACGTTAAGTCTAACGCTATCGTGGCTGTTAAGGATGGTCATACAGTAGGCGTTGGTGCTGGTCAGATGAACCGTGTTGGCTCGGCAGAGATCGCCTTGAAGCAGGCTAAGGCTGCAGGCTTCACTGAGGGTCTCGTGCTTGCATCAGACGGCTTCTTCCCATTCGACGATACTGTGACACTTGCCGAGCAGTATGGCGTTACAGCTCTCGTTCAGCCAGGTGGTAGCGTTCGTGATGAGGACTCAGTTAAGAAGGCCAACGAGTTTGGAATGACGATGTTGGTAACTGGAATGCGTCATTTTAAGCACTAATAGTTTTATAAATAGTAAAACGAAAAATTATGAAAGTATTGGTTATTGGTTCGGGCGGTCGTTGCCACGCTATTGTCGAGGCTTTGTCACGCTCACCAAAGGCATCAAAGATATATGCTGCACCTGGCAATGCTGGTATCGCCTCGTTGGCTGAGTGCGTAGCAATCAAGGATACCGACGTTGAAGCTCTTGTTGAGTTTGCAAAGAACAATGGTGTGGAGCTTACCGTGGTAGGTCCTGAGGCATCGTTGGCAGCTGGTGTTGTTGACCGCTTCCGTGAGGAGGGTCTCAAGATCTTCGGTCCTACGAAGGCTGCTGCAGAGATTGAGGCAAGCAAGGATTTTGCTAAGCGTCTTATGGTTAAGTACGATGTGCCTACAGCGGCATACGCGACATTCTCTGACTTTGACGAGGCCTTGGCATATGTTAAGAAGGGATCTTTGCCAACAGTGCTCAAGTACGACGGCCTTGCTGCGGGTAAGGGCGTTGTTATCGCAACAACTATGGAGGAGGCTGAGTCTACACTCCGCGATATGTTGCTCGACACTCGCTTTGGAAAGGGTAGTGTGGTTATCGAGGAGTTCCTCACTGGTGAGGAGTTCTCACTAATGTGCTTTGTGGCTGGCAACAAGATTTATGCTATGCCAGTAGCTCAGGATCACAAACGTGCTTATGACAACGACGAGGGTCCAAACACAGGTGGTATGGGTGCCTACACCGAGCTCCCTTTCATTACCAAGGAGGATCACGACTATGCAATGGCAAACATTATGCAGCGTGTTGCCGATGCGATGGTTGCTGAGGGTACTCCATTTACAGGTGTGCTCTACGGTGGTTTGATGAAGACCCCACAGGGCATCAAAGTTATTGAGTTTAACGCACGCTTTGGCGACCCAGAGACCGAGGTTGTCTTGCCACGCCTTAAGAGCGATGCAGTAGATGTCTTTATGGCTGTGGCTAACAACGAGGCTCCCGAGGCAGAGTGGAGCGAGGAGGCTACACTCGGCATCGTGCTCGCATCAAAGGGCTATCCTGGCGACTACGCTAAGGGATTTGCTATTAAGGGTTGTGAGCGTGTAGAGTCTAAGGTTTACCATATGGGTACGGCTCTCAAGGATGGCGAGTTGGTTACTGCGGGTGGTCGTGTGATGATCGTAGTGGCATCGGCTCCAACGCTTCGTGAGGCTCAGATGAAGGCACGCGAGGATATCGCAAAGATCGAGTGCTCGAATCTCTTCCACCGTACTGACATCGGTAACAAAGCGTTCAAATAAAAGTTAAGAAAATGAGTGAAATAATTACTGGTAAGGAGATTGCGAAATCTCTAAAGGAGAGTTTGGCGGCTAAGGTCGTTGAACTCAACGATAAGTATGGCCGCACACCAAATCTTGTCGTGATTCTCGTTGGTGAGGATCCAGGTAGTGTGTCGTACGTTACTGGCAAGGCCAAGGCTGCCGATGAGGTGGGTATCCGCAATAAGACGTTGCGTTTCCCTGATACCATTACTGAGGAGGAGTTGCTCGCACAGGTAGAGGAGTTGAACAATGACTCGGATGTAGATGGTATCCTTGTGCAGTTACCGTTGCCAAAGCATATCGACGAGCATAAGGTCATCGCAGCCATATCTATTGAGAAGGATGTCGACGCCTTCAGCCCTCTAAGCGTGGCACGTCTCTGGCTCAAGCAGCCAACAGTGGTTCCTTGCACACCTAACGGTATCATCAAGCTCCTCAAGAGCACAGGTATCGAGATTGCTGGTAAGGAGGCTGTGGTTATCGGTCGTAGCAACATCGTAGGTTTGCCTGTTGCTAAGCTCTTGTTGGACGAGAATGCAACAGTTACTATTGCACACTCACGCACTCGCAACCTTCGTGAGGTGGCAAGTCGTGCCGATATCCTTGTTGTGGCTATTGGTCGTGAGCGTCTTGTGACTGCCGATATGATCAAGCCAGGTGCTGTGGTTATCGACGTAGGTGTCAACCGTGATAGTCGCACAGGTAAGCTCTGTGGCGATGTGGACTATGAGAATGCTAAGGAGGTTGCAGCATACATCACCCCTGTTCCTGGTGGCGTAGGCCCTATGACCATCGCTTGCTTGATGGAGAATACTGTAGAGAATTTTATTAAGAAAGTAGAAAAATAATACTAACCTAACTAACATTTCATTACTATGATTGAGCGATATAGTAGGGAGATTATGCGTAAGGTATGGACCGAGCAGAACAAGTTCGACGCATACTTGCGTGTAGAGATTTTGGCATCTGAGGCGTGGAGCCAGCTCGGCGTCGTACCAAAGGAGGATGTCGAGAAGTTGTGGAAGGATGCTAAGTTCGATATCAACCGCATCTACGAGATTGAGCAGCAGACACGTCACGATATCGTGGCATTTACTCGTGCCGTGAGCGAGAGCCTCGGTGAGGAGCGTAAGTGGGTTCACTACGGTCTTACAAGTACCGATGTTGTTGATACAGCTAATGGCTACCTTCTCAAGCAAGCTAATGCCATCCTTTTGGACGATATCGAGAAGATGCTCGAGGTGTTGCGTCAGCGTGCTATCGAGTTCAAGGCTACACCTTGCATCGGCCGTACTCACGGTATTCACGCTGATATCACTTGCTTCGGCTTGAAGTGGGCTTTGTGGTACGAGGAGATGAAGCGTAACCTTAATCGCTTTGTTGCGGCAGCTCGTGGCGTAGAGGTTGGTAAGATCTCTGGTGCTGTGGGTAACTTCGCAAACATTCCTCCATTCATCCAGGACTATGTATGCGAGAAGCTCGGCATCGAGAGTGCAAATATCTCAACTCAGGTTATCCAGCGTGACCGTCACGCTTACTATATGGCAACTCTTGCAGTTATCGCATCGAGCATCGAGCAGATGGCTATGGAGATTCGTAACTTGCAGCGTACAGAGGTTCACGAGGTGGAGGAGTCATTCGGTAAGGGTCAGAAGGGTTCAAGTGCTATGCCTCACAAGCGTAATCCTATCTCTAGTGAGAATATGTGTGGCTGCGCTCGCGTTATGCGTGGCTATATGGCTGCATTCTACGAGAATGTCGCTTTGTGGCACGAGCGTGATATCTCACACTCATCTACTGAGCGTATCATCTTGCCAGATGCTACAATGCTTCTCGACTATATGCTCAACCGCTTCCGCGGCATCCTCGAGAACCTCGTAGTATTTAAGGATGTGATGATGGAGAATATCTACCGCACTCGTAAGGTTATCTTCGCACAGCGTGTGATGAACGCTCTTATCGAGAAGGGCTTCTCACGCGAGCAGGCTTACGACACTGTGCAGCCTGTTGCTATGCGTGCGATGAGTGAGCGTGCTGACTATCAGGAGCTTCTCGCTGAGACTCCTGCTGTTATGGAGGTGCTCACTCGCGAGGAGTTGGATGCTTGCTTTACACTTGAGTATTACCTCAAGAACGTAGATTTCATCTTCGACCGCGTAGGTATCGAGTAGTGTCTATTTGGTACTAAAAATTAACTTCCCCGAAATGCTTATAGCTTTTGGGGAAGTTTTTTGTTTCTAAGAGTGAATCCTCTTGCTGCGTTTGTGTAGCAGTAGCTGCTATTTGAAGTAGATGTCTAATAGCTCCTTAGCCGCGATGAACGACGATAGCTTGGCGTCGAGCACTCGCTGCTCAATGTCAGCCATCTTAGCCTCGATCTCTGGGTTGTTGTAGAAGCTCGACTTAAGGGTCTCGTTTATGGTCTCGTACATCCAATACTTGTTCTGACGGTTGCGGTTAGCCATAAAGTAGCCGTTGAGCTCGATATGCTGTAGATACTGCTCCACGCCCTGCCATACCTCCTCGAGACCTGTGCCCACGTGCGATGAGCAGGTGTATACCTGTGGTCGCCATCCTGAGTCGGCGAGAGGGAAGAGGTGCAAGGCTCCCTGATACTGAGCCTTGGCAAGCTCCGCCTTCTTGATATTCTCGCCATCAGCCTTGGTGATAACCATCATATCGGCCATCTCCATAATGCCTCGCTTGATGCCCTGAAGCTCGTCGCCAGCACCCGAAATCTGGAGCATCATAAACATATCGACCATTGAGTGAACAGCTGTCTCAGACTGTCCAACACCCACGGTCTCGATAAAGATAACGTCGTAGCCAGCAGCCTCGCAAAGTACGATTGTCTCGCGTGTCTTACGTGCTACACCACCGAGCGAACCTGCTGATGGTGAGGGGCGTACAAAGATGTTAGGATTGTGGCAGATGCTCTCCATACGGGTCTTATCACCGAGGATTGAGCCGCCGCTACGCTCCGAACTTGGGTCGATGGCCAATACGGCAAGCTTGTGGTTGTACGACGTAACCATATTGCCGACTGCCTCAATGAAGCTCGACTTACCTGCACCTGGAACACCTGTGATACCAATGCGAACAGACTTGCCAGAGTAGGGTAGGCATCGCTCGATAATATCCTGTGCCTGTGCATAGTGTGTGGGGTTGTTGCTCTCGATAAGTGTGATTGCCTGAGCAAGAATTGTTATGTTGCCGGCAAGGATGCCCTCGACATACTCCTCTGTAGTCATCACGCGACGCTTGCGACGCACGAAGTAGGGGTTTACAACGGGCTTCTCCTCGACACCCTGAGTGACGTTGAGTGCACTGTCGTGGTGCTGATCGAGATACTCTTTCTCGTAGTGCTCTATCTTTGTATATGCCATTGTATCAGTTGTTTATAATTTTATTTGCTTGCTTTTTCTTTCTTGATTATCTTTTGAATATCTTCCGTGCTGAGCTGGCTGAGTGATCCAAACCACTGTACTCGGCGTGTGCAAGTTTCGTAGATCACGCCGAAGGGGATATGCTCAACATTGAAGCTCTCGAATGTGCTAAAGTTGTTGTCAAACGCCATTATCGTGTCGTTTGTTGTGAAGCTCAACAACACCTCCTGCTCGAAGCCATCTTGCTCGGGGGTAAGCAGTATCACGGCGAGAGTCTCACGCCAAGGCCCGGAGAGTTTTGTGAAGTTTTTTATAGCTTCGAGTGTAGGCTGGCTCTCTGAGTGCATAAAGATAATGCAGGCATAGGCCTTGTCGATTAGCTTTAGCTCGCTACCCGCCGATGAGTCTACATCGATGTCTGGTAGTCGCCCGCCAAGACGCAGAGGCTGTGCCTCAGAGACAATTATCGTCGCCACGATGGCGAGTATGGTTAGCACTATCTTTTTCATCATTAGTTTAGGCCTCTTATTCACCTTTGCTTTGGAATGCGAAATTAATATTTTTTTTGCCAATAATCAATTTCTAAGCCCATTTTTTTGGGGTTTTACAGGGTTTTATTTTTTCAAAATAGCGTTTTGGTTTAATTGTACTGTTTTTGCGAAAAAATAGGTCAAAATATTTCGCTGTTTCAAAAAAATGGGGTATCTTTGGATGATTTTTGGGGAAATCTAAAGATTTGCAGATTCAAAAAAAATACTAAGTTAAACTTTATAAAAACTAAACATTATGAAAGTATCGCACATTGAGCATCTCGGCATCGCCGTTAACAGCTTGGAGGAGGCAATTCCTTACTGGGAGAACGTATTGGGTCTTAAGTGTTACGCTATCGAGGAGGTAGCTGATCAGAAGGTTAAGACAGCATTCTTTATGTTGGGTCAGACTAAGATCGAGCTTTTGGAGCCAACTTCACCTGAGTCTACTATCGCTAAGTATCTCGAGACTAAGGGTGCTGGTATCCATCATATGGCTCTCGCTTGCGAGAATATCGAGGAGCAGCTTGCTGACGCTGAGGCTCACGGTATCCGCCTTATCGACAAGACTCCACGTAAGGGTGCTGAGGGTCTTACCATCGCATTCCTTCACCCAAAGTCTACTCAGGGTATTCTTACAGAGCTCTGCGAGAACAAGAATAAGTAGTCTACCAAGGCTGCTTTGGCGTTGCACTTATTCCCGAAATTCTCACTTACAAGAGTATATTCCGGTTTCAAGAATTACGTGTGCCTAAAATCAGCTCTTGCTATAGAACTTATTGACAATCTGGGGTGTCTGACATCCCGCACAAACAGAATTTTATTACACAAAAAACAAATAGATTTCACTATGAGCGAAATTCAGAAAGCAATTGAGAAGTTGATGGACAACCGTCAAACAGCTCGTATGGGTGGTGGCCAGAAGGCTATCGACAAGCAGCACGAGAAGGGTAAGTACACAGCTCGTGAGCGTATCGCTATGCTCTTGGACGAGGGTAGCTTCGAGGAGTTCGATATGTTCGTTACTCACCGCTGCTATGACTTCGGTATGGATGCAAAGCATACATTCGGTGATGGCGTTGTAACTGGTTACGGTACCATCGCTGGCCGTTTGGTTTATGTATTTGCACAGGACTTTACCGTTACAGCTGGCTCACTCTCTATCTCACTCGCAGACAAGATTTGCAAGGTTATGGATATGGCTGTTCGCAACGGTGCTCCTTGTATCGGTCTTAACGACTCAGGTGGT
>JAFYSI010000072.1 GCA_017559425.1 Alistipes sp. | reverse complement strand
ATCCAATCCTCAACCAAGACATCGGCACGGTAACGCTTCTTAGAGTCCTTGTTGTCGATGAGAGGATCGTTAAAGGCACCTACGTGACCTGAAGCCTCCCAGGTCTTAGGGTGCATAAAGATAGCTGCGTCGATACCCACGATATTCTCGTTGAGCTTGACCATTGAGTCCCACCAATAACGCTTGATGTTGTTCTTGAGCTCAACACCATTCTGACCGTAATCGTATACAGCACCGAGACCATCGTAGATCTCAGATGATGGGAAAATAAAACCATACTCCTTGCAGTGAGCAATAAGCTTCTTAAACAATTCTTCCTGTGTCATATCAATATTTCGTTTTTGTTACTCTTCGTGTTTTACTATGCCTATGGCATATCGGGGTGCAAAGATAGTAAAATTTCGCTGAATAGCGAGCTATTTTATGAGATTATGTCCACGAAACGAATAATGGGCACCTCGAGCGATGATGACGTGGTCCAAAAGACGCATATCCAAGAGGTGTGCACCTGCAGCTATTCGCTCTGTAAGCTCCACATCCTGACGGCTCGGCTCGGCACTCCCCGAGGGGTGATTATGAACCAAGACAATCTGCACGGCAAGCAGCTCGATAGCACGCTTCAGCACTAACTTACTATCCACCACCGTAGCCTGCACACCACCCTGACTAATACGCTGACGCTCAATAACCTTACCCGACGAGGCGAGATACAGTGCCCAACACTCCTCGTGCGACAGATTACCCACAACGGGCTCCATAATACGCACCACATCGCTATCCGACTTGACGACATCTTGCTGTGCCGCCTCGGCAACCTCTACCCTACGACCAAACTCCGCGGCAGCCTTGATACGCATAGCACGTCTAAGGCCCAAGCCCGCAACCATACGAAGTCGCATTATATCTGTAGCAGCAAGGCGTTGCAGCGAGCCAGCGGCACTCCGCAGCAACTCACAAGCGACATCCTTCGAACGTTCATCGCCACTATCTTCGGCAACAATAAGTGTCAAAAGCTCCTCATTAGTAAGGCTCTCAGCACCTCTTGAGCATAGCTTGCCAACAATATTTTTCATCGCTAAACCCTCCTTATATCTCACCCTCACCGCCTCTCCCGCAACAAGCCTATCGAGATTGACATCAGGGTTGAACTCTATAATTTTATCGTGTTGTGCTCCGCATCATTTGCATTGCTCACAAAGAGCGTATTGGCACTACTCCCCAAGCATCGAGGCATAATACTACGGCAAAGGCCGCGAATCGCCACAGACGACTTCGCAAGCCTTACACCATACGTTTACTATTATTAGGCCTCTGCACTGGCATTAGAATGCTGCCACGGCACGCACATAAGGATCACCCTGGTTGCGGTCGTGGTTCTTATATCCATAGTTTGTCTGAGCATCGTGCGAACGCACAAGCCACGCAAAGTTTGCAGGGCTCTGAGGGTACTCTGTTGATGACCAGTACCACGCTTTCTCGCCATAGGTATGGAGCTCTGGAGCACCCACGCTGCGAAGCGTATTGTTCACAGCACGGCATATGTGTGCGTGGAGAAGGAGCGTCTCTACCTCGGAAATTGCGGGGAGATACCAGTCATTACCCTTCATACGACACCATTGTGCTGCAGGGAACTTGTAGCTGTCGCCGCGAGCCATAATGGCGTCGGTATTAATCTTACCATCCTCCTCGTTAAAAATGCCAACGATTACGCCTTGTGCATAGAGATCAGCAGTAATCCACTGCTCCTGTGTGGTATCGAAGCTCACTATCTTACCGTGCTTGCCATCGCGAGATACCTCGAAGACAACACCTGCCTTTCCATTCTTGTTGTATATATCACCCACCTTGTAGGTAGTCTTATTGTCTACTGGCAGTTTGTTTAGATCAAACGCACCTGGCACATCTTCGTGTACTACCTCCACAACAGGCTCTTTAACTCTACTGAAGTCAATTCCGCCCACAACGATGAGAGTGAGTACCGCTGTAGCAAGCACTATTAGGCCAACAACCACACCGATTATAAGGCCTGTCTTAGACCTCTTCTTAGGCATAGCGTTGAGCGATGCTGGGCGGCCAGCCTTGGCCGCTACGACACTCGGTCTTGGTGCAGGTTGAGGTCTCGGAGCTACTTTTGGCTGTGGGGCTGGCTGTGGCTCAGGCTTTGGTACCTCAGCAACAACTGGTTGTGGCTCTACCTTTGGTGCCTCAGCAACAACTGGCTGAGGCTCCACCTTTGGTGTCTCAGCAACAACTGGCTGGGTTTCAGGCTTTGGCACCTCAGCAACAACTGGCTGTGGCTCAGGCTTTGGTGTCTCAGCAACAACTGGCTGGGTTTCAGGCTTTGGCACCTCAGCAACAACTGGCTGTGGCTCAGGCTTTGGCACCTCAGCAACAACTGGCTGAGGGATAATGCGGAACATATCGCAGATAAGCGAAGCATCGAACGGATTGTCTACAATATTGCGACAATTCTCTGCCAAGAAGATGGCATTGATACTCTTTGGCAATGGATGGTTGTCAATCTGATAGAGGAAGACGTTGCTCTTCTTAAGGTTCGAGAAGCCGTGGTAGATCTCACGAAGTGCGAGTGCCGACTTATAGGCGTGGAAACTCGCCACAAAGAGCATCTTCTCACAACTCTTAATCTTGGCAATCTGCTCCTCAGAAAAATCCTTGTCCTCGTCATTGCCCTCAGGGTTGATGTAGTAGCTAACGCCCGCCTCATCGAGAAGCTCACATATTCTTCGAACAGCCTCACCATCCTTGCGTGAATAGCTGATATAGATCTCGTACTTCATATTATCCAGGTTGATTTTTTAGATAAAACAAAGGTAGCAAATATTTACCACCGAGGCAAATATTTACCACCATTTTTCGTTCACTTATTTTACTCTAATCTTCTGACCAAGATGAATCTTGCGTGGGTCAACACCAGGATTGAGCTCCTCAATCTTAGCCTTTGTTGTCTCGTACTTCACAGCCAATAATGAGAATGTATCGCCAGACTCGATAACGTGGTATACAGCAGATGCATCCTGTGCAGACTCCTCAGCCGATGGCTGCTGCTCATCCTTCTTGAGATCCTCAAAGAGCACATACTCCTCATTGTTAGAGAGACCATCCTTGGCTGCAGCGTTTGGATCGATCTTGCCATCAGCCTCCATATCGGTATCATCAGCCTCATCATCACAAATGACATCAAAGCAGATAAACACAAATACCACACCTAGCACAACTGCAATCGTTTTGATGGCCTTGAAACAAAACGCAAAGAGACCGCGAAATGCAGCAAGCAACCTCCCAATCACTCCATCATCATTTTTACTTTCACCTTTTGACAACTTATCGCTTGTAGTATCATCTGCAGCAGAGGCAGTAGCAACATCATCACTATCCACCTTTTCTGCATCACAACTATCAACCACCTGATTAGAGGATTTCAACTCAGCAAGAGGCAACACATCGTAACCCAACACATCAGAGAGCACCTCTTGCACCTCACACTCAATAGGAGTAGTACTCATCTCTCTATACTGATGAGTACCAAGCAGTATATCCAAATCTAATGGCACGTCAGAATTGTCGATGCGATACTGGTGTATACGAACGCCTCGCTTATCAGCAAAAAGAAGTTCCTTACTACAGAATTCAGATTTGCAAGAGTCCTTGCTGGCAACAAATAATACTGCTCTGCTACTATCAATAGCCGTAGCTATTTTCTTGAGATAAGCAGCACTACTACCAATCTCAGAGATATCGAAGAAGTATTTAAAATCATAGAACTTTTTATACTCATTCAAAACCGCACATATCTTCGTGGCAACCTCTATATCTTTGCGCGAATAACTTATAAAAATATCGTACTTCATAGTTGGTAGTAGTATAGACTAAACAAAGGTAGCAAATATTTCGCACCAAGGCAAATATTTGCTACACTTTATTATAGGATAAAATCGATTAGTTGGCTATGCGATCGAGCTTGTCGAGGATACGGGCACTATTCTCATCGTCGATTGTCATAGTCTCGGACTGCGACACCGAGAAGGCGGCATTCTGCTCAGCAGCCTTCTTAGAGTCACCCGCACCGTGGCCAACAGCTATGCCGTCGACATAGACCGTCGAGACAAAGCCTGGATGCGAAGCCGACGACGAGGAGTCACTCGTAGTGCGGAACTCAATAGAGTAGTGGCTCTTCTGACACCACTCGATAAGGCGACTCTTGAAGTCGGTCTCGGAGCGAAGGACATCCTCGATAGAGAGATGCTCACCGTAGATGGTATTGATAAGCAGGCGATTGACAAAGTCGTAGCCTTGGTCGAGATATATAGCACCCATCATCGCCTCGAAGGCATCGCCATAGATATGCTTCTGGGCAGCGTTGCCCGCAGCATTCGAGATTACGTGGCGATCAAGGCCGATGGCCGAAGCGATACGATTGAGCGACTGTCGCGACACAATCTTCGAGCGAAGCTGCGTCATAAAACCCTCGTCGCGATCTGGAAATTCAATAAAGAGGTAGTCCGACGTGATGCTCTCGATGACGGCATCACCCAAGAACTCAAGACGCTCGTTGTTGATATGCGAGCCATCCTCCAACTCGACAGATGCCGACTTGTGGATAAGGGCGAGTTTGTAGAGCTCGATGTTATGTGGTATGAATCCAAACATATCGTCGATGGCGGCATAGAACTGTTTGTCTGGGCCAAAATTACGACGATAGGGACGCAGCAAAAAATCGAACATAAGAGTATATAATAAATTGTCGTACAACGAGTTCCAGCCTCCATAAGAGAGCCGAACGACGACTAATTAGCTGTTTAAAAATGGTAAAAAATGGACTAAACCGAGGGAGTTAACACCCTTGGCATAGTCCATATTTCGAATGATTCGGCCGTGAGCACCACACCTGAGTGAGCAATATTTCTACGACCCACAAAGCGATACACGCGACCCTCACTCTCGAGAATCAAGGCACTTCACCACGACAACATCGCAGCTTTGTGCCAATCGATCTATCTATTACTTGTGAGACTCGATGTAGCTGATAGCATCGCCAACAGTCTGAATCTTCTCAGCGTCGCCATCAGGAATCTGAAGATCGAAAGCCTTCTCGAACTCCATAATAAGCTCTACCTGATCCAAAGAATCTGCACCAAGGTGTGCTGTGAAGCTAGCCTCAGCTACAACCTCTGACTCCTTAACGCCCAACTTGTCAACGATAATCTCGACAACCTTTGACTGAATTTCTGACATAATAATTAATTTTTAGTTAAACATTATAGTAGTTAAATATTTCCTACTGTAATTTGTCTATTTTTTTTCACTTAGACGATGCAAAAATAACACTTTTTTATTATCTTTGACATTATCTCGCAAAAAAATTATTAACAAATTGCTATTAAAATAGATTAAAACCCTAAAATACAGTAAATTATGAATCTTTTACTAATTTCCAATTCTACCAATGCAGGCGAGGAATATCTCAAATATCCTATTGCAGAGATAGCAAAGACATTGCAGGGCGTTACTGAGGTTGTCTTCATCCCTTACGCAGCCATCACCTTCTCTTACGACGAGTATGAGCGTCGTGTGCAGCAGCGTTTCGACGAAATCGGCATCAAGGTACGCTCTATCCACCACGCATTGAACAAGCGTAACTTTGTGCGTCACGCCCAAGCTATCGTCATCGGTGGCGGCAACACATTTGCCTTGTTGAAGAAGATGCAGGAGGAGGATTTGCTCGATATGATCTTCCGTCGCGTGAAGGCTGGCGTTCCATATATCGGCTGGTCAGCAGGTAGCAACGTGACCTGCCCAACAATCTGCACTACAAACGATATGCCTATCGTGCAACCAGCATCGTTCCGTGCAATCGGCCTTGTACCATTCCAGATCAACCCTCACTACCTCGACGCTAACCCTGCAGGTCACGCCGGCGAGACTCGTGAGCAGCGTATCAACGAGTATATCGAGGCTAACCGCAGCCGCTACGTTGTCGGCTTGCGTGAGGGCTGTATGCTTCGCGTTACGGACGACAGCATCGAGCTTATCGGCTCACGCCCTATGCGAATCTTCAAGAAGGGCATCGAGACCTACGAGGTTAACCCTGGCGACAACATCGAGTTCCTCATCAAGCGTACAAAGTAATGATTACGCGTCAGGCCATAATTGGCTCGCGGGGCGAGGATATCGCAACGCAGTGGTTGCGTGAAAGGGGCTACTACATTGTGGAGCGTAACTGGCGTGCTGGTCGCTACGAGATCGACATCATCGCCGAGCACTACGACACCATCCACTTCGTAGAGGTCAAGACTCGCCGTAAGGGAGGTTGGCAGTCGGCATACGACAGCATCGACGAGCAGAAGATTCGCACGTTGCGTCGTGGTGCTACAGCCTACCGCTCGCTGCACCGCCTGAGGCACAACATTCAGTTTGACCTCATAGCCATTGTGACCGACGAGAATGATGAGTACGAAATCGACTATGTCGAGAACATACTTTAACAAAAGAGAGGGTGTCCAACAAGTCTGTGTTGAGCACCCTCACTTTTTAAGAAGTTGTATAACTAGAGCTAATTTTAGGCTT
>JAFYSI010000008.1 GCA_017559425.1 Alistipes sp. | reverse complement strand
TGACGCTTACAGCCACCAACGACTCTGCCGAGGCTATCACCTATACTAAGACAGCTATTCCTACCGAGGTCAAGGATTCGGCTATCGAGCCTTTCGCCTCACGCACAGAGGATGCTATCCGCTGGTTCTAACCACACATATATCGACACTCAAAGGACTGCCCACTCGGACAGTCCTTTTTTTGAGATAATGACACCACCAGCACTATTTGAGATGTGTCATTAGCTCTATTTCGCTGAGCCCCCCAATTTATCACCTCCACACACCCCATATCGCCACGGCTCATAATATACGCCACAGCCTCCATACGCTCCTCAGGCAAGATGTCGGGTCGCTTCTTTGCTATGCGGGCATCGATGTCATCACGCAATGAGAAGCGTGCCTCATCAAAGGTGTAGAGGTCATTATCTATGTTGGCATTAGGAGTCTTCTGCTTGGCGTTGGCATTAGAGAGTATCTCTGCACGCTCCTCGGCTAAAAATACTCTTCTGGCAGAGGCTCTAAAATTTTCACTCCCACGTCCGTTCCCAGACGTTTCTTCTTTGGTTCCTCCGTTGTTGTAGGCGTACCCGTCGTTGTAGGCGTACCCGTTGTTGTAGGCGTACCCGTTGTTGTAGGCGTAC
The DNA here is from genome assembly GCA_017559425.1 of Alistipes sp. GTDB lineage: Bacteria > Bacteroidota > Bacteroidia > Bacteroidales > Rikenellaceae > Alistipes. Next base: position 11,504 of record JAFYSI010000008.1, on the reverse strand, counting down.
CCGTTGTTGTGTTGATTGTTGTATCCATCACGTAAAGCAATTAATATATCCTTAAGTATTTTATCCCTCAAAGGTAATGATATATTGAATGATTTCAAAATATCATCCTCAGAAACTTTGCCCTCAAAGAACTGCATCAGCATATCTTTTTGAGAAGCATACGAAGCACGAGTCTGTAATCCAAAGGTAATTATCTCCACGCCCTTCTCTGCCGTAGAGACACCTGCATATCTCTTCTCTACTTTCTCAGCCTGCCAAGGAGCGAGATTCTGAGCCTCTTCAAAGATTGCCTCAAACATCTTCTTATCCACGCCCATACCCTCAATAATATTATGGGCATTCTCGTGAAGTACGACTCCAAGATACTCTCTGTTAGTATTGATTGAGTCATTACCATCTATATTAATGACAACCATATTTGTGCCATAGAAACACTCTCCATCAACCTCAGCCACCTCCTTTTTGAACTCCTCATATACAGCCACACTCGCCTTGCCATTAGCCTGTCTTGATGCAACATACTTTCTGTATGCTGTGTGCATCTGCTGCTCATTAGAGCTATCTAATACAAAGACCTCACAAGGCAAGCCCAATACCTCTGTCACGTGGTTGAGATACTTCTGCACAACCTTGCGTTTGCGTATGCGAAATGGGTGCTGAGCGTGTATTGCCGTAGGGTCAAGAGACGTGTACTCCCTCTGCAAAGCCTCAAACTCCTCTGCAAAGTCTGTGAGCAAGCCTGTAGGACGGTCAGAGAGTGAATACCTTATATCCTCCTTCTCGGGGTTGAAACGCTCAGAGAGAGGGATGACATTGCCGTTGTCATCGTAGGTTACAGGCTCGGCAGACTTGATCTGCGAAGAGTCAAATGTCACATAAAAATCTCCGTTGTCAACATCTATGCCATCGTGCCCCTTATATATGGTATCGAGCTGAGATTTCAGCACCAAATTATATGTAGGCTTGTTTACGATGCCAAATGTCAACAGTCTTAAAAGACTGCTTTTTATTGCTTCGCCCCACGAACTTTTCTTCGGATTTGTAATGTTTAGGAAAACACTATATATAGCACCATTCCCCCTGTATGGGCGGGCGTAATTTTTCGCAACGTCAGTTTTGTTAGTGAAATAAACCCCCATTCTATCTTTAGCAGTATACCCTTGATGCTTTGTTTTCTCATAATCAGGATTATCTGCCCTATTCAAGAATGTTGTTATTCCAGCCATTCCTCCGTGATACACCACCTTAGGATTGCCGTTCTCATCGACAACCTTTGTGTTAGGCATAGCCAACTTTGCAGCCTCCATCACCATCTGCTGAGCCGCCTCCATATCGCCACGCTCTACGGCAGAGAGGTAGTCGGCATCCATCTCAGGGGAGATGAGAGAAAATTTCTGCTCATTTGCTTGCTTTTTGCTTGAAGATGTTGTACCTTTGCTCTCAGAAAGCAGTCGAGCATATAGGTGCGAATTGTCGCTTCCCGAAATTTGCTCGGCTGCGTTTTCATTTCTGTAAATTTCTTTTTCCTTCGACGATGACTCAATCTTTGTAATATCACGGCCAAACGCAGTAGTGATTTTTGTAATCTCTACACCATTGGTTGCATCTACATCGACTCCAGCACAGATATTTTTGCCATTGATTTCTGCAATTGTATATATTCTATAAGAGTTAGGCTCATTATTGTATCGAGTTATCACTATTGGATTATTAATTGTCGCAACAAGAAAAGCCCACCCGCTAACGCCTAACTTATGGTCGTCATTATCGGTATGCCTCTTAGCGTTGATGGCTTTTCGAGTAACATTAATTTTACCTTTAATGCCGTATTCATTAAGGATTTCCCCAGTATTAGCAATATGGAACTGGGTTTTGTTTTTAGCGATTTGCCCGCTCTCGACAAATTCCAACCAATCGTATAATTCTGTTCCATTAGTAAAATCATACTCCCTAATATCTTTTGCTATGTCCTGCAACGAGAAACGGACATTCCCTGTTGGCTTTATACCCTCATCAAAGTATCTGTCAATATCGCCCAATACTCGTGAGGCTCTTGCACCTTCATATTCGGCATAATGCTCGGTATCCCAACCTGTAGCCATACGGATATCAAGGGCAGAGTCTCCACGCTCCTCCATCTGTCGTGCTATAGCAAGGTTATCCATACGGAAGGTAGCCTCCTCTGCCATATCGAGAGCAGAAGCTCCAATCTCACCAATGAGAGATGTCTTGCCATCAGCCTTCTCTGAGCGTTTTTTCTGACCCTCAATACGCTCAATCATCTCAGCCTCTGCCTGCATCTTCTCCGCAGCAGCGATGAGAGCATTTACCTGCTCTATCATCTCCTCAAGGCGAATGGTTGGGCTCTCCTGATTCTTTGGCTCTCGCTTAAAGAGGTCTGCGATAGCGGTAAACACACGCTTAATAGCAGTCAACAAGCCTGTGTTAGCCTTCACAGAGTCGAGATAGCTATTGAAGACATCGCCACGCTCTACCATCATACCCATAAAGTCGGAAGTAGAGACAAAAAAAAGACTGCTCAACTCAACAGTTGAACAGTCTTTGCTTCTATTAAAGCGTTGCGAGGTCGTGGTGTTTAGAACTCGTCGTCAGAGAGCTCGTCGGCTGCATCTGCAAGCTCGTCAGCACCCTTGATATCGTCGTCATCGTAGTAGCCGTCGTTGTCATCCTCCTGACCATCATCGATCTTAACGTCGATCTTCACGAGATAGTAGGTATCCGCAGTCTCGTAAGGAATAACGTAGAAGAATGAGCCATCTGGCTTGTCGATACGCTGCATAACCTCGTTATAACCAAGTGGATATAAAGCCTTTACCTCTGCCTGCTGATCGACAGTGAGGTTATTAAAACTTGTTACAAGTCGTTTCTTCGTATTCTGAGTTGCCATAATTCTGCAAAATTTTTCCGCAAATGTAGCGACATTTTGATAATGTGCAAGCATTGGAGTTAAAAAAAATTATTTTTTTGAAAAATATTCGTACTTACAAACAATTTGTGTACCTTTACAACATAATTTACATATAAGAGAAGTAGTGTGCCTATGAGCCGTGAACAAGCAATAAAACGTATTGAGGAGCTAACAAAGCAACTCGAGTACCATAGCCATAAATACTATATCGAGAACTCGCCCGAGATATCAGACTTCGACTTCGACGCTATGCTCCGCGAGTTGCAAGATCTCGAGGCCCAGTACCCCGACTTGGCTAGCCCCAACTCGCCAACAATGCGTGTGGGTAGCGACCTCACGTCCGAGTTCGTGAGTGCCGAGCACCGCTTCCCAATGCTCTCGCTTGCAAACACCTACTCAGCAGAGGAGCTTGGCGAGTGGATAGACCGCATCATCCGCGAAATTGGAGAGGTGGAGTTCGTCGCAGAGCTCAAGTTCGACGGCACAGCGATATCGCTAACCTACGAGAATGGCGAGCTACTACAGGCCATCACGCGTGGCGACGGCCGTCGTGGCGACGACGTGACACGCAACGTGCGTACCATACGCTCTGTGCCATTGCGTCTGCAGGGCGAGGGCTACCCCGCACTCTTCGAGATTCGCGGCGAGATAATTATGCCCTACGCCTCGTTCGACCGTCTCAACAGCGAGCGTGAGGCGGCAGGAGAGCCCCTCTTGGCAAACCCTCGCAATGCCGCAGCGGGAACACTCAAGCAGCAATCATCACAAGTCGTAGCACACCGAGGCCTCGACTGCACACTCTACAACCTTGCGGGCAACGACCTGAAGTTCGAGACCCACGCCGAGAGTCTCGAGGCAGCACGTAGTTGGGGATTCAAAGTATCGGAGCACGCACGGGTATGCCGCACACGCGAGGATGTCGAGCACTTCATAGCCCACTGGGACACCGCACGCAAGACACTACCATACGCCACCGATGGCGTGGTCATCAAGGTTAACCGCTATGCCGACCAACGTACACTCGGCTCGACAGCAAAGGCTCCACGCTGGGCTGTGGCCTACAAATTCCAAGCTGAGAAGGCCCTCACCAAGATTACAAGCGTTGACTTCCAGGTGGGACGCACGGGAGCCATCACACCCGTTGCCAACCTCGAGCCAGTACAGCTTGCGGGCACAATCGTGAAGCGAGCATCGATCCACAATGCCGATCAAATCTCGGCTCTCGACATCCGTCTGGGCGATATGGTCTACGTAGAGAAGGGCGGTGAGATTATCCCAAAGATTACGGGCGTTGAACTATCCGAGCGACAGGCCGACAGCACACCCTTCGAGTATATCACCCACTGCCCTGAATGCGGCTCGGAGCTCGTTCGCTTCGAGGGCGAGGCCAAGCACTACTGCCCCAACGCATCAGGATGCAAACCACAGATTATTGGTCGCATTGAGCACTTCGTAAAGCGTAAAGCGATGGACATCGAAGGTCTTGGTGGCGAGACCATCGAGCTACTATGGCAGAACGATATGCTTGCCGACATCTCGGATATCTACCACCTAAATCCGGTTACACTCGCCTCGCTACCACGTCTTGGCGAGAAGTCGGCAGCCAACCTCTTGGAGGGTGTCCGCATATCAAAGGAGGTACCCTTCGAGCGTGTGCTCTTTGCCCTCGGCATCCGCTTTGTAGGCGAGACCACAGCCAAGTATCTCGCCACGCACTTCCGCACGCTCGACGCCATTGCAGCAGCATCGGCCGAGGAGCTTGCCGAAGCTGAGGAGATAGGTTCCAAAATCGCAGAGTCGATAATCGCCTACTTTGCCGACGAGAAGAACAGAGCAATCATCGAGCGTCTCCGTGAGGCTGGCCTACAGTTTGAGATCGAGGAGAAGCAGCAGACTTCCAACGCCCTTGCTGGTAAGAGCGTGGTGATATCGGGCAAGTTTGAGGGACGCTCGCGTGACGATATGAAGGCCCTTGTCGAGGAGCACGGAGGTAAGAATCTCGCAGCTGTATCTGCCAACGTCGACTTCATCGTGGCGGGCGAGAATATGGGTCCCGCAAAGCGACAGAAGGCCGAGAAACTCGGAGTCAAGATACTCAGCGAGGCGGAGTTTATGGCCCTCATTGCCGACACCGAGGCTACGCCAGAAGAGCCAAAGCCCCAAGAGCAAACCCCAGAGCCACAGATTGACAACAACCCTGTACAGGGGAGACTTTTTTAGAACATAAAACGCAAAATAACTATGATACAGAATATGATTAAGGGTGTGGGCGTTGCCCTCATCACCCCTTTCAAGAACTACGAGGTGGACTACGACGCACTGGGTCGTATGGTGGACTACGTTATCGAGGGCGGTGTGGACTATATCGTGGCACTTGGCTCTACAGCCGAGACCGCAACACTCTCGCTCGAGGAGCGTGACCGTGTGCTTCGCTACATCGTCGACCGCACAGCCGAGCGTGTGCCTATCGTGGCGGGTATGGGCAGCAACGACACTCGTGCCCTTGTTGACCAGCTCCGCACCTTCAACCTCTCGAATACCGTAGCAATCCTCAGCGTTGTACCTTACTATAATAAGCCATCGCAGGAGGGAATCTACCAACACTTTATGGCCGTTGCCGAGGCTTCACCAGTGCCCGTCATCATCTACAACGTACCTGGTCGCACAGGCCTCAATATGAGTGCCGAGACTACCCTACGTCTCGCCCACGCCAGTGATAAGATTGTTGCCGTAAAGGAGGCTTGTGGCAATATTGAGCAGATGCAGAAGATTCTCGACGGCCGTCCTGATGGGTTCCTCGTCCTCTCGGGCGATGATGGTCTTACGGTGGAGCTCGTGAAGCGAGGTGGCGATGGCGTTATCTCGGTTGCTGCAAACACCTTCCCCGAGAAGTTCTGCCGATGCATCCACAAGGCTATGGCAGGCAATATCGCCGAAGCGGAGAGCGAGATGCAGGAGATGGAGGAGGGCATCAACCTACTCTTCAAGGAGGGCAACCCTGTGGGTGCTAAGGCTATGGCCGAGGCTATGGGTCTCACAACTGCCGAGGTGCGACTTCCACTGGTGAAGTCAACAGAGGGTCTCAGCGAGGAGATTAAATCTGCCATCGATAAATACGATTTGCGATAGAGAGGCGTTGGTTTAGAAACCAAAAGTGCTGAATTATGATTAAACGACTGCTTGCAACGCTACTTATTGTCATCGCTCTACCTACGATTGTGGTGGCTCAAGATGATGACTACAGAGTGCCCGACGAGGATGACATCCTACGACAGACGCTCACTATGTCATCACCCTACTACTACACCAACCTAATGCTCAAGTATCGCAGTGGCTCTGAGCCCCTTACAGCCGACGAGTACTTCTACCTCTACTATGGCTACCTCTATGACGAGGGGTATCGTCCCTTTGCCAAGAACCGAGCACTCGACGAGATGCTACTCATAATGAGCGGCATCAACACCACCGAGCCTATGGTATCGCAACTCGAGGCAGTGATTGAGCGAGGTGTGGAGGCTTTGGAGTTAGACCCATTCAACCCAAAGGTACTCAACATATTAGCCTTTGCCTACGGAGCTCTTGGCGACACTCAGCGAGAGCAGCTATACTACAACCACCTCAATGGCGTACTTGCAACAATCGAGTCGACAGGCTCAGGTCTCAAGGAGGCTTCACCCTGGCACGTACTAATGTTCTCGCACGCCTACGACCTCTTAGCGTCGAAAGAGTACCAGTATGGCGAGGGTAAGATCATCAGTCGCTCGGTGGAGTATGTCCCCGTCACAAAGCGTAATAACGAGAAGATTCGCGGCTTCTACTTCGACTACAGTCGAGTATACCGCAACAAGCCAGACGAGGTGACAATCAAGCGAGACCGCACCTGGCAGTTCAACAACCTCAAGCCGAGGGAGTACAAATAGTTGAATATTTGGTAATATTTGACTATCTTTGCCGAAATTTTTTAGAAAATGAGATACTTAACAATACTTTTTGCAACACTTTTTATCGCTGTAGCAGCCCTCTCGTCGTGTAATAACCAGAGCGAGACGCTCTACAACATCGAAGTCAAGAGCGAGATTAGTTGCTTGGCTAATGCCACCGAGGTTCAACTCGAGTACTCGCTTAGACACACCAGCGACAGCAACATCACCGTATGTGCAACAACCAATGCCGAGTGGGTAACAGTTGCCGACAACACCACGCAGGGCATTATAAAGTTCGCAGTGGAGGATAACACCAATGTTGAGAGCCGCACAGCGACAATAACACTCTTGGCTAATGGTTACAACTCAGCAAAGATTACACTCACGCAGTGGGGCATAGCTCCCGACGAGGCTAACCACACGCTGATGTATCTCTTTATGGGTACCAACCTTGGAAGATATTTCAACACCAACATCGAAGACACAACAAAGGCTATCGAACAGGGTATACTGGGCAATAGCAACCGTGTGGTCTTCTTCCGTCAGGAGAGCAAGTCGAAGGGTTATATCGCAGAGATATGCTACGACACAGATAAGTGTTGCTATGCAGTGCAAATAATCGAAAACATTGAGCTCAACAATGGACTTATTGAGGCTCAAAATGTTGCCGACATCATTGCAAAGATGGCCGCAACAGCACCAGCAAAGCGTTATGGTTTGGTGTGTGCAGGTCACGGCCAGGCGTGGATACCTCGCGACGTGGTAAATAGTAAGGCAGACATTGCGAAGTTTGATGCGGACTACAACCCCTGGATTCAGGCTGAGGGTGCCGAGACAACGCGTGCCTATGGCGAGGACAACACAATGCTCAACATCCCTGAGCTTCGCAATGCTATCGAGCTCTCGAACGTAGAGCTCGACTACATCTTGTTTGACGCCTGCTTTATGGCAAACATCGAGACAGTATACGACCTTCGCAACGTAGCAAACTACATCATTGCCTCGCCTTGCGAGATTATGGGCAAGGGATTTCCCTACACAAATACACTGCCCTATCTCTTTACAGACAATGGCAACGCGACCGACTATGTAGGTGCAGCCGAGAGCTACCACCACTACTACCGCTACGAATATACCCAAAATGCACGCTCTGCATCAATCACAGTGTTCAACTGCACTGAGGTAGAGGCTCTTGCCGATGCCACAAGAGAGGTTGTGAAGAGTGCCACAAGCGAGTACGACATAAATAAGTTGCAGACCTATGAGGGTCAACGCACCCACCACTTCTACGACTTTGGTCAGTGGGTAAGAACAGTTGCAACAGATGCCGAGGCACTTGCGAGATTCAACACTCAGTTTGCTAAGGCGGTTGTCAAGACCTTCACGCTCGACTCCTTCTACTCGGCGTATGGCAACTATGGCACCTACCCTATCAACCGCGACGTCTACACAGGTGTGACTACCTCTGCCCCCAGCCTTGCGTATCCAAACGCCTGGAAGCAGACAGACTGGTACAAAGATGTGTGTGCGGTGAGTGATAATTAAGATATATTTTATATCTTTGCACCCAATTTAACGAAAATAACTAAAGAACGATATACTATGTTTGAAAATCTAACCGAGAAACTTGAACGCTCGTTTAAGATTCTGAAGGGTGAGGGACGCATCACTGAGATCAACGTTGCTGAGACTCTCAAGGAGATTCGTCGTGCCCTTATCGACGCCGATGTTAACTACAAGGTTGCTAAGAACTTCACCGACGAGGTTAAGCAGAAGGCCTTGGGTATGGATGTGCTCAACGCCGTGAAGCCTGGTCAGATGATGACCAAAATTGTGCGTGACGAGCTCGCAGCACTTATGGGTGGCACAGCTACCGACATCAAGCTCGAGGGCAACCCTGCAGTGATCCTCATCGCGGGTCTTCAGGGTTCGGGTAAGACAACATTCTCTGGTAAGCTCGCGGCTTACATCAAGAGTAAGAAGGGCCGTCAGGTACTCCTCGTTGCGGGTGACGTATACCGCCCTGCCGCTATCGACCAGCTCAAGATTTTGGGCGAGACCGTAGGTGTTGAGGTCTACACCGAGCCAGACAACAACAACCCTGTGCTTATTGCCGAGAATGCTATCAAGTATGCTCGCCAGAAGTCATATAATACCGTGATTGTCGATACTGCGGGTCGTTTGGCCGTAGACGAGGCTATGATGCAGGAGATCACTGCAGTGAAGGCCGCTATCAACCCATCAGAGACCCTCTTCGTTGTAGACTCGATGACTGGTCAGGATGCTGTTAACACCGCTAAGGAGTTCAACGATCGTCTCGACTTCGATGGCGTGGTACTCACCAAGCTCGATGGTGATACTCGTGGTGGTGCTGCTATCTCTATTCGCTCGGTTGTTGACAAGCCTTTGAAGTTCATCTCTTCAGGCGAGAAGATGGACGCATTGCAGGTATTCCACCCAGAGCGTATGGCCGACCGTATCTTGGGTATGGGTGACGTTGTTTCGTTGGTTGAGCGTGCACAGGAGCAGTTCGACGAGGAGCAGGCACGTAAGCTCAAGAAGAAGCTCATCAAGAACCAGTTCAACTTCAACGACTTCCGCGATCAGATCAACCAGATTAAGAAGATGGGTAACCTCAAGGACCTCGCTTCGATGATTCCTGGTATGGGCAAGATGCTCAAGAACGTAGATATTCCAGACGATGCTTTCAAGCAGACTGAGGCTATCATCGACTCTATGACCCCTGCCGAGCGTGAGAATCCAGAGATTATCAACGCACGCCGTCGTGAGCGTATCGCCAAGGGTTCGGGCACAACACTTGCAGAGGTTAACCGCCTCTTGAAGCAGTTCGAGGAGACACGCAAGATGATGCGTACTGTTGCGGGCGGTGGCCTTCAGCAGCGTATGCAGCAGATGCAGCGAGGCGGTATGCGTCGCCGATAATATAGGCCGACGTCAAGATAGCGTCGTACGACATCAATATAGTGGCGAGAACTTCGGTTCTCGCTTTTTTTTATGTGTATGTTTGCGTAAACCAAAAATATTTCGTAATTTTGTTTTGTCGTGTGGGTTTAGACCCCACGATGACATATTTTTATGAAAGTGTTTTCGCCGTCCTTCTAAGAAAATGTGGAAGTTTTCAATGCAAGAGGACCAAACGAAGAGCACTCATTACTTGTGTAGCTATGTGGCTATGCACGCATTGTGCATATACCCCATACTATCCAGGTGTGGGGCAGTGTATCGTTTATTCTTGCATAGGTCTTTCCACAACCTTCTTAGAAGTAGACGAGAATCAACTCCACACTTTCTTTGTTTTATATAGCCAAGTATTTCGGGGTTGGATGCTACTACTCTACTACTATGAAGAGATTTTTTATCTATGCTGGCCTCGCTATGGGTTTAGCAAGCTGTTCTACACTGACTTCTACACAGCAGGGCCCAACACAAATCACACAGACAAGCTACGAGTACGAGATTCAGCAGTCGTCGGCACGTCTTCTCGAGCCCGAGGCGACAATGCTTCTTACCCCACTTATCGCCGACCTCGAAGTATCTAAGAATCGCGTGACATACGTCGAGAAGGAGGCCTTTGCAACAACCAAGATTACTCCGGCACTCTACAGCGAACTCGACAACCTCAAGGCCTTAGCCCTCGCCAACGCAGCACAGCACTACGATGCTGACGTATTGGTGGGCTGCACAATCAACGTAGCTACTGTCGACAAGCGACTCGTAATCACCGTTCACGGCTACCCCGCTAAGTACAAGAACTTCCGCAATGCCACAACAAAGGATACCGAGTTGGTAAAGGCTGCACAGATCTTTGGCAACGACACCTCGCTTGCCCCAGTCAACACATCTAATGCAGTAGTTGAAACCGTAGTTCGCAAGTAGTTATGAGACGCATTACATTACTTATCGCTGCACTGGTGTGTAGCACTCAGCTCTTTGCACAATACTCTGGCCGTGTGACCTCGACACACGGAACAGTAATTACGAAAGAGACTGTTATAAATGTAGAGCCTAAATTCAAACGCTATGATGCCAATATCGGCTTCCAGCAAGAGATCTCAGCTGGATGGTGGTGGGCTGAGAGTCTATCCGCATTGAGATTTAGTTATGTTGGCGGTAAAAGATTCAACAACTACATCTTTGCAGGTTTAGGAGCCGGTTTAGATATTGGTATTTCACATACATACCAACCTCACGTTGTAAAGTCAAAATATTATATCTATTATATTTATGATGAAAACGGTAATTGTAGAGGTGATGGAGATGTGGTATTACCAATGCAAACTATAGCAATACCTATATATGCCAACATTAAAGTATATGTAGCAAGGACAAAATTTGCTCCGTACTTATCATTCTCAGCAGGTGCAAGATTGTCTGCGGCAAAGAAACTAACTCTAATTGATGATGTATACAAATACGGTATAGTTAAACCCTTTTTTGAATTAGCATTGGGTGCAAGTATTCGCCAATCAGAGAAATTAAGCCACAAATTCCATATAGGCTTTTACACACAGAACGCAAACAACTTTGCAAATAATGGACTTGATGGTTGGATCATATATAGAAACTATTGGTCTAGTGGCGCTAGCCTATCATACGGTATAGTATTCTAAAAGTAGCATATAAAGTGATTA
>JAFYSI010000071.1 GCA_017559425.1 Alistipes sp. | reverse complement strand
GACAACACTGGCGATGAGGGTGGCGAGGACAAGCCTAACACTCCAGGTGTTGGCGAGTATGAGTCTGACTCTGCTTTCGTATGCTCTGAGGACGACTCAACAAACGCAGCTTACACACTCGGTGCAACAACTATCGGTGGCGAGGCTGTCTCTGGCTTCAAGTTGGGTAAGTCTAAGCAGGCTGGTAAGTTCACCTCTGGAGCTGTAGGCGTGGAGGGTACTAAGTACCTCAACTTCTATGCTCAGGGCTGGAAGGGTGGCGATGTTACCTTGTACTTCCGTGTCGACGGTGGTGCTACTCAGTCTGTAAAGCTCGCTTCACACGACGGTGTTACTGGTAACCCTCCATTCACAGCTCTTGCATTTGCTGACTCTGACCACTACTCATTCGAGCTCACTGGCTTGACAGCTTCTTCAAAGGTTGAGTTCTCTACAGATGCTAACTTCGCACTCACAACTGCAGATTCTACTATGGCCTCTGCTCGTGCTATCGTTTGCGGTGTTAAGCTCACTGACGAGGCACTTGCTCCAGGTGAGGGTGGTGGCAACGAGCCTGTAAATCCTGAACCAGAGCCAGAGCCAGAGCCAACTCCAGGTGAGACTATCTCAATCGCGTCAGTATTGGCATTGGGCCAGGGTGCTACTATCAACGGCACTATCGAGGCAGTCGTTGTCTCTAACTACGAGTTGAACAACCTCACTTCAAAGAAGGGTATGTATGTTCAGGACGAGACAGGTGCTTTGCAGTTCTACCTATCATCTAACCACGAGTACACATTCGGCACAAAGCTTCAGATTGATCTCACTGGTGCAACTCTTGGTGCTTACAATGGTGCTGTTCAGGTAAGTGGCCTCGGTTTGGACAAGATCACTGTCGTATCTACTGGTAACACAGTTACCCCTAAGACCGTCTCAATGGCAGACTTCCTGGCTAACAAGTACGAGGGTCAGTATGTTGCTATCGAGGGTGTTCAGGTTGCCGCTGCAGACCTTGCTAAGACTTGGGTAATGGATGGTGCTCACACATCTATCAATATGGAGGATGCTAACGGCAACAAGTTCGTTGTCTTCTCGTCTAAGTACGCTACATATGGCACTTCAACCGTAGCTCAGGGTTCGGGTACTATCAAGGGTATCTCATCAATCAACAACGGCACTATGCAGATCATCTTCGCACAGTCTTCAGACTACGCTGGTTTGACTGGTGAGCGTTTCGATGGTGGTGCTGTTACTCCTGATCCAGAGCCTGATCCAGAGCCTACACCTAACCCAGGTGCTGGCGAGAGTGCTACTATCTACTTCAATGATGTAGCTAACCGTATATCATACTCAGAGCAGCAGCAGGTATGGCAGCAGAACGGCATCACTGTAACAAACGACAAGGGTGCTTCAACAAGCAATGTAGGTGATTACAAAGATCCTGCTCGCTTCTACAAGAGCTCAAATGTGACTATTGCAGCAGATTCTGCATTCTCACAGATTGTTTTCAACTGCGATGATTACAAGACTACATATCCTACAGACTTGCAGAACTCTATCAGCACAGGTAGTGTTTCTGTTGATGGTACTGTAGTTACTGTAACCTTGAGCTCAGCTACAACATCGTTTGCTATTACAAACCTTGCAGGTCAGGTGCGTGTTGATAGCATTACAGTTTACTACGCTGAGTAACACATTTATATCTTTCGCTTTATATCGGGTGGGGTAGTCCCCCGCCCGAGGGCGAGAGATAGTTCGAAATAACCAAGAGGAATTTTTGCGAGGATAATATAGATAATGAGACGATTTTTTGCGATTTTATTGAGTGTTGTTGCAGCCGTTGTGTTGGTTGGTTGCGAGAGTATTAATATTGAGGTAATCGCCAGCGATGCCTACATTAAGAGTGACGAGGTGAAGGGTGATAGTAAGAACTGCGCTGTGGTGCTGAGTGCACAACAGGGTACTTCGTACACAATAACTATCTCGTCGGAGGGTGATTGGGCAAAGTTCTCGAATAAGCTCACAACCCTCGAGGCCACGATGGAGGCTACCAGCAAGGTGGTATACATCTACTTCGACAAAAACCCATCGGGAGAGTCTCGCCGAGCTCGTGTCGAGGTGCGATTTGGCGATGGCAACTATTTCGACCTCTCGTTTACACAGCACAGCTACGACAGCAGTGTTGCCTTTAGCCGCGAGTGGGCAGAGTTGCCTGTGTGCAAGGAGGAGAACAACTACATCTTCAACACCCATTACGGCACTATGGGTACCAAGAGTGATGCTCGTAACTACACCTACTGCTTCGACCCATCGGTGCGAGCTTCGTTGTGGGTAGCATATCCACTCCACAAGTCCTACACCTCGGGCGAGGGTAACCGCAACAACAGCTCGTTTGGCTACGACCCTAAGGTCGATGATGAGCTCCAGGCAAACCTCGGCCGTGGCTCGTATAACGGTTGGTATGACCGTGGTCACCAGCTCCCAGCGGCCGACCGTAAATGCTCGCAGCAGATGATGGACCAGACATTCTACGCTACAAATATGACCCCTCAGCAGTATAACTTCAACCAGAATAAGTGGGGTGTCCTGGAGGGTAGGGTGCGTAATATGGTCTGCAGCGACACGCTCTTCGTCGTGACTGGTGCATACTTCGGTGGCCAGCACCACTCGTCAATCGACAGCAAGACAACCGACAAGTCGGGTAACAACTGCCCAACACCCACACACTACTACAAGGCACTGCTCCGCACAAAGAGGGGTAACACTGGCAAGCGTATCGACGAGATTACCGACGCCAACGAGTTGCGTGCTATTGTCTTCTGGTTTGAACACCAGGATACTGGCGACGACACCATAATCACATCTGCCGACTGCATCACAGTCTCAGAGCTCGAGGCAATCATAGGCTTCACCCTCTTCCCAATGCTCGACGATAGTATCGAGGCCGAGGTCAAGAGTACCAAGGTGGCTTCGGAGTGGGGTATTAACTAACGAACTAACGATAATAATTAATAATAACGTCAAACTATGAAAAGATTACTTTTGGTTCTTTCCATTGTGCTGCTCTCGGCGACATCCCTGTTTGCTCAGGAGAAGCCCTATATGGTAGCATTCTGGAATTTCGAGAATCTCTTCGACATCTACGACGACCCCGAGACTCACGATGAGGAGTTCTTGCCTGAGGGTATCAAGAAGTGGAACGAGATTAAGTATCAGAAGAAGCTCTCTAACCTCGAGCGTGTATTGTTCGATATGGCTTCGATTCAGCGTAACTACCCAATCGTTATCGGTGTGTCGGAGATTGAGAACCGCTCAGTGTTGGAGGATCTCGTGTCGCAGCCTAAGCTCAAGGGTGCAAACTACCGTATCTGCCACTACGACTCTCCTGATGCCCGTGGTGTGGATGTTGCATTCTTGTATCGTGCCGATGTCTTCAAGCTCGAGGGCTCGGACAACATTAAGCTTGTTGTCGACGGTCTTCCTAACTTCCGCACTCGTGACCTTGTGGTTATGTGGGGTACTATCGAGGGTGAGCCATTCTACTTCCTCGTATCGCACTGGCCATCACGTCTTGGTGGTAAGGAGGCTTCACAGTTTAAGCGTGATGCTTGTGCAAAGCAGATTCGCGAGATTAAGGATTCGCTCCTTGCCCAGAACCCACGCACAAAGGTTATCGTGATGGGCGACTTCAACGACGATGCTACCGATCCAAGTCTCGAGAAGATTATGGGTGCTAAGGGTAAGGTTAAGGATTTGCAGAAGGGCGACTTCTTCAATCCATTTGTTCAGATGTTGCGTGCAGGTCTCGGCACACTCGCATATCAGGACTCTTGGAACTTGTTCGACAACATCTGCATCACAGAGAATCTTGTCAACAACGAGCCAGGTACTCTTCGTATCATCAAGGGCAAGAAGTTTTATGGCAACATCTTCAGCCGTCCTTATATGATTCAGCAGGAGGGTCAGTACAAGGGTTATCCTTTGCGTACGTTTGTTACCAACAACTTCCAGAACGGTTTCAGCGATCACTTCCCCGTATATATCTATATAGGTAAATAATCTAATATCATCTATATGAAGAAATTTTTACTAACACTTGTTTGTGCCACTCTATCGCTCGCTGCCTTTGCTCAGTCGGGTGGTATGAAGGGTACAGTAGTGTCGCGTGATGACCGTCACCCCATCAGCGGAGTATCCATCTCGCTCAATGGTGTCGACACCAACATCACTACCGACACAACTGGTCAGTTCTCGATCACAGGACTCGAGTCAGGTGAGTATCAGCTCACGTTCATAGCTGCCGACTTCGAGGTGTTGACACTTATGGTGCGTGTCAAGAGTATGGTCCACGATATGCAGCAGGTCGTGATGGTACCATTTGCTCAGATTGCTGTCGACGACTCGGCATTTGCTGAGCTCGATAGCGATGTGGAGTCTGCGGGCGACAACAACGCCTTGCCATCGACACTCTCTGCATCGAAGGACATCTTCAACAATATCGCTTCGTACCGATTCTCTGAGATGCGATTCAAGACTCGTGGTTACGACTCGCAGTATCAGGATGTCTACCTCAATGGTATCCGTTTCAACGACGCCTTGACAAGCTACGGTCCTTGGTCATTGTGGAGCGGTCTTAACGACGCTACACGCAACCAGGAGGTTACTTCGGGTCTCAATATGTCTGACTTTGGCGTTGGCGGCGTTGGTGGTACTACCAATATCAATGCTCGTGCTTCACAGCTCCGTAAGGGTTTGCGTGCAAGCGTTGTAAGTGCTAATCAGCTCTACCGTTTCCGTACTATGTTGAGCTACGCCTCTGGTCAGCTCGACAACGGCTGGTCATACGGCTTTACTCTCTCTACACGTCAGGGTGGTAATGGCTATGTTGACGGCGTATACTACAATGCATACGGCTACTTCTTCTCTGCCGAGAAGATCTTCAATAACCACCACCGTCTCTCTGCAACGCTTATGGCAGCACCTACACAGCGTGGTGCTCAGCAGGCATCTACACAGGAGGCTTACGACCTCTGGGGTGACAACTACTACAACCCTAACGTAGGTTTGCAGGATGGTAAGTTGCGTAACTCTCGTGTGCGTACTATGCACGAGCCTATCGCTATGCTCAACTACAACTGGCAGATCTCGGAGCGTACGTCACTCTCTGCAGCAACATCGCTTCGCTTCGGTAAGAATGGTTACTCGGCACTCACTTGGTACAAGGGTGAGGATCCACGTCCTGACTACTACCGCCAGATGCCTTCATACTATGGCGATCGTCTGGAGCGTCGTATGATGCTTAATAACTTTGCTGAGAATAACGATCTCACACTTCCATTTACCGATACAGACCTCGAGACCGACAAAATGAAGCTCCAGCAGTACCTTGCAAATTGGAGTGGTTACATCGACTTCGATGGTCTCATCGAGAATAACAAGAGTGGCGAGAAGAGTAGCATCTATGGTGATGGCCACCGTGCCTACGCTATGATCGAGGAGCGTCATACCGACCAGCTCGACTACAACTTCGCAGCTCAGCTCAACCACGTATTCCGTGGTGGTTCAAAGTTCACAGTGGGTCTCCGTGCTCGTATAAATCGCACTGAGTACTACTCAACAGTTAAGGACTTGCTCGGTGGTGACTACTGGTTGGATGTCGACAAGTTTGCTGAGCGTGACTTTGGTAGCAACGAGCTCTCTTATCAGAACAATATGGCTTACTACCGCGAGCACGGCCACGCACAGGCTGTAAAGGAGGGCGACAAGTACAACTACGACTACTACGCCCACGTTCGTCAGGGTCAGGTGTGGGCTAAGTATGAGGTTAAGGCTGGTGGCTTCACCGCCGACCTTGGTGCAGAGTTTGGTCTCTCAAGTATGTGGCGACAGGGCCTCTGGGAGAAGGGACTCTTCCTCAATGCTAATGCTGGTGGTGACCGCGGCAAGACATCGTATGGCAACTCTGACAAGATCAACAACTTGACATACAAGGTAAAGGCTAACCTTAGCTACCAGTTCTCTGGTGCCCACTCTATCGAGCTCAATGCTACTGCAATCCAGGATGCTCCAACATTCAACAATGCATTCGTTTCGGCTCGTACTCGTAACCAGATCACCCCAGGCCTCAAGGCTGAGAAGATGTATGGTGGCGATATCACCTACAATCTCAATACCCCTTACATCCGTGCTCGTATCTCTGCTTACTACACAGAGATGCTCGATCAGTCAAAGGTCATCTCGTTCTACGACGACACTCAGGGCTCATTCACAAACTTCGCAATGTCGGGTATCGACAAGCGTTATATGGGTCTCGAGCTTGGTCTTAGCGTACCTATCGCTTGGGGATTGTCATTGCAGGGTGCAGTGAGCCTCGGCGACTATGTTTACACATCAAACCCTGAGTTCACTCAGATGATCGACAACTCTGCCACTGACATCGTGCACAGCGTTGTTAACTGGAAGGGTATGAAGGTCGAGAGCACACCTCAGACTGCTATCAACGTAGGTCTTAACTTCCGTGGTCCTAACAACTGGTACGCATCGCTCGACTTCAACTACTACGACCGTATCTACTTGTCTATGAACCCTATGTACCGCACACAGTACCTCGAAAACGAGCTCAAGCGTATCTACGACTGGAACAACCTCGAGACAGGTCGTCAGAAGGCCTACGTCGTAGGTGTCATCGACGAGATTCGTGCTCAGGAGGAATTGGGCAGCGCCTACACTTTGAGTGCAAGCATCGGTAAGAACTTCCGTATTGCATACAAGTACACTTTGGGCTTTAGCTTGTCTGTAAACAACATTCTCAACAACCAGACAATCCGCACTGGTGGTTACGAGCAGATGCGACTCAACAAGCTCTCTGACCCTATTATCTTCCCTAACAACGAGGGTGAGATGAAGATCATCACTAAGCCTACAACCTACTCACGTTTTGCGTCGAAGTACTTCTATATGAATGGTATCAACTACTATCTCAATGTTTACTTCCGTTTCTAACAGCTAAAAATGATGAAGATTATGAAAATTACAAAGATTTTTTCGTTTATCGTCGCAGCAATCTTGGCGACAGGCTGTTATGAGCAGTTTGACGACGTACCAGCTCGCGAGGCTATCTACGACCAGGAGGCTTTCGAGCAGATGTTCCCAGGTGCAGTACGCATCTCTATTGCTGAGCTTAAGTACGCCTTTGGCGACATCAGCAACACTGGTGTAAACAGCGGTTGGGGCAACACTAAGTATAAGCTTATCGGCGAGGATATCTTCCGCGATGAGGATGTCTACATCAAGGGTAAGGTCACCTCTGACGATACTGAGGGTAACGTCTACAAGTCGCTCTACATTCAGGATGAGACCACAGGTATCGAGCTCAAGCTCAACAACGACGTAGGCATTAAGTACAAGAAGGGTACTTGGGTATATGTTCGCCTTAACGGCCTGTACTTGGGTAACTACCGTATGATGCTCTCGTTGGGTGGAGCTCCATCGGAGTCTTGGAACAAAGCTGGCGAGCACAAGTTCTACGCTAACTCCAACCTCGAGATTCAGGAGATTATCGACCAGCACGTTTTTGCAGGTCGCCCTGTAGATGAGGGTATCAAGGTGGGTACTTTCGAAGAGTGGCTGCGTTATGCTCCAAATGTCGATATCATCACAGTTACCCCCGAGAACTATGTAGAGGTGTTCAACCCTGCAAAGGTCGAGATGGAGGGTGTGTTCTACGGCACTGAGAAGACCGACTCTAATGGCATCACTCGCAAGGTGTTTGAGATCTCGCAGCGTGAGCTTATGTTCGGCCGTTTGATGCGTTTCGAGGATATAGAGTGCCACTATGCTGGTGTTCAGAATCAGGATGGCGTTACAAATCCAGGCTTGAAGAGTGGCTCGTTCGAGAACATCTACCCAAGCTGGTTGTACTCTGATCCACGTCCTACTGTATCAAAGGCTTGGTACCACTGGGCATTCAAGGAGGATATTACTGGCCGTAGCCTTTATGGCTCTGTATGCTTCACATACGACCACGAGGCTACCGTATGCTCGGCTAATGGTGTCTACGCATTGCGTACCAGCGGCTACTCACGCTTTGCACGTCAGAACGTATGCAAGGATCGCGAGAAGGCTACCATCACAGCAATCTACGGCATCTACGCTCAGAAGTCCGACTATAAGGGTAATGCTGACGACTATGCATCATACCAGTTGACAATTAGCAGCATCAACGACATTGAGTTTGTAAATGGCGAGGATGCACTGCTTACTGATGAGCAGGTCGAGACTCTCACAACCGAGGATATGAAGACAGTACCTTGGATTGACGAGGAGGGTGAGAGCGAGTATATGTAATCGCAATAAATATATAACCAAGCGGCTGACCGAAAGGTTGGCCGCTTAGTTTTTATTCGCGGAGATGTTTCATTATACCACAAATAATTGCTACATTTGTAAAAATTTAAGACTATGCGATTTCGACTACTCTTCGCCATTGTGGCAATGACTATTAGTGCGACTCTTGTATCGGCATCACAGCCAGCACTTATTCCAACACCGAAAAAGTATGTTGCCATCGAGGGCTCATTTGCACTCAACAGCCGTAGCTCCATCTCGGCAAATAGCCAAGAACTACAACCTGCAGCTCAATATCTCGCTTCGTACCTCGGCACAAATATAGTAAATGGCAATGGTGCGATATCTCTCGAGATCGATCCATCACTCAAAGGCGAAGCCTACAAATTGGAGGTTACAATCGATAGAGTAGTCATCCGTGGCGGCTCGTATGGAGGAGTATTCTCCGCTATCACCACCTTTATGCAGCTGCTCCCCGCATCGGTTTATGGCAAGATGGAGCTACCTACAAACGTGGCGTGCTGCAAGATTGAGGATGCTCCACGCTTTGAGTATCGCGGCTTTATGCTCGACGTCTGTCGAACCTGGATGTCAAAGGAGGCGGTAATGAGCTTTATCGACCTCTTGGCCTTCCACAAAATCAATAAGCTGCGTCTTCATCTTACCGACGACGAGGCCTGGAGACTGGAGATTAAGTCGCACCCCGAGCTTGCCACAGTTGGTGGTTTTCGTGGTGGCGACAGTCCTGTATGGCCACGCTATGGCAAGTGGGACGAGAAGTGGGGTGGTTACTACACTCAGAGCGATATGCGTGAGATTATCGACTACGCGAAGGTACGCAACATCGAGGTTATCCCAGAGATTGACCTCCCAGGACATAGCCTCGCGATGGCATCTATACACCCCGAGATACTGTGCAACTACAAGCCTAATCTAAACGCATCATTTGGCTACGATACTCGCTCGGCATTCTGTGCTGCTAAGGAGAGCAACTACGAACTCTTGCACGACATCCTTGTCGAGGTATGCACCCTCTTTGACACAAAATACATCCACATTGGTGGCGATGAGGTGGAGACCTCACAGTGGAAGAGTTGCCCCGACTGCAAGGTACTGATGGCAAGCAAAGGCTACACCTCGCCCGAGCAGCTGCAGGCATATTTTATGACTCGTCTAAGTGGCGTATTGGAGGAGTGTGGTAAGCATCCCGCGGTGTGGAACGAGGCTATCGATGGCGGTCAGCTGAACAAGAATACCGTGGTCTTCGGCTGGATGGGCGTCAAGGAGTGTCGCACGGCAGCGGCTAAAGGCTACAAAACTGTCGTTATGCCAGGTCAGTACTTCTACTTCGATATGAAGCAGTCGAAACGAGAGCCTGGCCACGACTGGGCAGCAGTATTCGACTGGACCAAGGTCTATGGTGTGACACCTACAGCTCTCGGATTCACCGATACGGAGCAGCATAACATCTGGGGTTATGAGGCATCGTTCTTCAGCGAGGCCTACGCATCACGCAACCCCGAGCGTGCCGACTATCTCCACTATCAGACCTTCCCCCGCATCGTCGCCCTCGCCGAGATTGCTTGGAACAGCAGCGACGAGCGTAACAAGGATAAGTTTTATAAGAGAATGGTTGCCCACTATGACCGCCTCGATGCAATGGGCGTTGCATACCGCCTGATGCCTCCTGTGGTGAGCTATACTGAGGGCAGGCTCACTGCAAAGTGTGATGATGGCTCAGAGATATATGTCAAAGATGAGCTTACAGGTAAGGAGTACCGCTACACTGCTCCTATCGCTACGTCAAAGCCTGCAGCTTATGGTTTTGTTGCTCGCCGTGCTAAGGCCTCATCGCCAGAGGCAGGCCACGAGAGCCACTTCAAGAATATCTATCCGCAGTTTACCATCACCTCGTCTATGCCCGAGAGCGAGACTATGACCTTTGCCAAGGCTCAGAACTATGGTCGTTTGGCTCGCACCTCACGCAGCTGCAAGGAGGGTGACTGGATTCAGTTTACCTTCGCCAAGGCTGTTGATTGTAGACGTATGCAGGTGGCTACGGGCAATTTTCAGCTCCCACGATTCATCTTCGAGGAGGGTTATGCCGAGATCAGCTATAATGGCACAGATTTCCACTATGCTGGCAAGATGGGCAACGGAATATTTGTTATCCACCACCCAATCCACCCAATCAAGGCAATACGCCTTGTCTGTACATCAGAGGGTAACGGAGCGAAGTTCGTCTCTATCCAGCCACCAACCATCTGGCCAACATTATAGAATGGTGATGATATCAAAAAATAAATACCTGCCTAACACGTGTTAGACAGGTATTTTTTAGAATTAGAAAGAGTCTACTAGTAGATAGCTCCCGACTCAGAACGCTTATCCATCATTGTGTAGTCACCGTTATAGGTCACAACATACAAATCAGCCTCGTTGTCGAACATAACCTCAAGCTTGATCATATCGTCGGTTACAGTAAGTGTACCCTCGACGAATGACTTCTCGTCAACCTGATAGCCATTCTTATCGTACTCCTTATAGACGCTGTAAGACTCAAGGAACGTACCTGCCTTACCATCATTATTAGGATTGAATGTATAGACACCGTTTGGCACTCGGATGTTGTTATAGTCTGCTGGGCGGTCCTCAGCGTAGATGTCGAGGAAGAACTTTTTACCCTCAGCATAGAACGAGCCGTTTGCATCGTAGTCGCTTGATGACAATACGAGGTAGTAGTTGTAGTTGATGTTAGCATAGTCGCCATAGTAGTGGCCAAGAGCATAGTTAATCTCCACTTTAACCTCCTGAGGACGAATCTTGGCCGCCTGGCGGAAGATGATTGTTGCAGCAACATAGTTGTTGTACTTGATAGTCACCTCACCCTCACGAAGGTCGTATGTAGGGTTTGCATCGATCTTGTATCCAATTTTGCCCATCTGACTAAAGTTGAACGAGTTAACCCACTCTACATTAGACTCAGCTTCAACTGTAGCACCCTCAATTGGGGTGTCGATAGTATAGGTAATAAAGCCCATAGTGCTACCCGCACCAGTCTGTACTGGAGTGTTCGAGGTGATTGTCAATCCTACTGGTGAGTGTGGGTTGTCGCCATTCACATCATTGCCAACTGGCTCGCACGCAGCAAACACAAGTGCACATAGTGCAAACAAAGAGAAAAGTTTTTTCATAGTTTTATATTGTTTTAATTGTTTCTAGGACACAAAGGTATATCTTTTTACCGTTTTATGCCAATAATCACTCTACTTTTTATATATTTGCGTAACATTGATTATCAAACAAAAATTTGAGAATAGTATGCGTAGAGCTTTAACGCTTTTATTTTTCGTCGCTATGGCAACACTCTCTGCCGTAGCACAGACCAAGGGTGTTGACTTCGATGCCAAGATGCGGGAGTACAACCTTGTAAACATCAAATCATTGGAAGGATCTGAGAATATTGTTATCTGCCTGAAGTACTCAACCACCGACAACTTCGTGGGCAAGGATATGTATGGCGACCTTGAGAATGCCTACTTTACGCTCGACTTCGCCAAGAAGATTATCAAGGCACAGAAGATTTTGCAGAGGTACAACCCCGACTACACGCTCCTTATCTACGATGCTGCTCGCCCCATCAGTGTTCAGCGTTATATGCGTAGCCTTGTCGAGGGTACTGAGTTGCAAGACTTCGTGGCAGATGGCACTAAGGGTGGTCGCCACAACTTTGGTATGGCTGTCGACCTCACCATCGCCACTAACGCTGGCCAACCTATCGATATGGGTGCTGGCTTCGATGAGTTTTCAGACGCGGCAGCTGTTAAGGGCACATCCGACACGAACGATAGTGCTAACCGCAACCTCGGTGTATATACCAACTATGTCAATAGCCTTGTGAAGCGAGGTCTTATCTCTGTCGAGGCTGCCAAGAATCGTCTTCTGCTTATCAAGGTTATGCTTGAGGCTGGCTTATACCCTTACCGCCGCGAGTGGTGGCACTATGAGGAGCTCACCCCAATGTCCGAAATCCGCAAAACCCGCAAACTACTCAACTTCTAAAGTAGGGCGAACGCAACCTAATAAATTGCAGATACGGAAAGTATTATAAACCCATTAACAATGAGCAAAACGTTAAAAGCAAAGTGGCTTGATTGGCTGTGTTGGACAATTTTGATTGTTAATCTCCTCCGCCAGATTGTAAACTTTATAGGCGTTGCAATGGCTGGCCACTACTATATACACGACATTAGAGAGGCATTACAATGTGTTGCAAGCGACGATAGTTTCTCGTATCATATCGTGATGCACTGGACTCAGCAGATGCACTCTGATATGAGTCGAGAGGCAATACTAAATCTCTGCTTTGCAATCATTATCATTGCTCTCTTTGCTTGCTTGAGACGCAAATATGTGAAGTGAAATCGAATAAATTATAATTCGGCAATATGAACCTAAACAAGATTTTAGCAGTTGTCGCCGTGGCGATGACGCTTATATTGGGAACAGCGACGGCTGAGGCTCAGTCGCTATCGGCAACGACAACGTGGCACTGGGAGCAGGGTACTATCGTTGTGGACATCCCCGAGCGTGCCGAGGGTCAGGAGCACGCTGTGGGCCTTGCTGTGGCTCCAATCAAGAATCTAAGAGTGGCCTTCGTGGGTCTCGGTATGCGTGGTCCGTGGGCTGTCTGGCGTTTCAGTTGCATCCCTGGTGTGGAGATTGTCGCCCTCTGCGACTATGAGTACGAGCGTGCCGAGGCGTGCCAAAAGTTCCTACGAGGCGAGGGTCTTATGCCTGCCGATATCTACTATGGCGAGCGTGGTTACGAGGCTATATGCGAGCGTGATGACATAGACCTTGTATATATCGCCACCGACTGGAATCACCACTTCCCCGTGGCTAAGGCGGCTATGGAGAGCGGCAAGCATACCGCCATCGAGGTCCCTTCTGCAATGAACCTCGAGCAGTGCTGGACGCTTATCGACCTTGCTGAGCAGAGGCGTCTCCACTGCTTTATCCTCGAGAACTGCTGCTACGACTATTTCGAGATGACAGCCCTTAATATGGCACAATCGGGCCTTCTCGGCGAGGTGGTGCGTGCCGAGGGTGCATATATCCATACACTAGATGCTTACTGGGATTCATACTGGAAAGACCCCGAGGATAATGATACGAGCGACCTCCATTGGCGTCTCAAGTACAATATGGAGAATCGCGGTGACCTCTACGCCACACACGGTCTCGGCCCTGTGGCTCAGTGTATGAACATCCACCGTGGAGACCGCTTTACAACTCTCGTAGCAATGGACACTGAGAGCTTCGTTGGCAAGGAGCTTGTCGAGAGCAAAACGGGCGAGGAGTGCACAGAGTTCCGTAATGGCGACCACACAACAACACTTATGCGTACGGCACGCGGTAAGGTGGTTGAGATTCAGCACAATGTGATGACACCTCAGCCATACAACCGCCTCTTTAAGCTCACAGGTACAAGGGGTTACGCCACAAAGTATCCAACAGCAGAGCTCGCCCTTAGTTCAGAGGCCCTCAAGGCGAGTGGTGCTCCACAAATGGACAACCTCAATGGCCACAGCTTTATGACTCAGGAGCAGCGTGATGCACTGCTTGAGGCCTACTACCACCCAATCCTCAAGAAGTTTGGCGAGAAGGGTCGCGATATGGGTCACGGCGGTATGGACTACATTATGGATGCCCGCCTTGTCTACTGCTTGCAGAATGGTCTTCCACTCGATATGGATGTCTACGATATGGCCGAGTGGTGCTGCTTAGCCGAGCTTGGAGCTCTGTCGATGGACAACAATTCTGCTGCCGTTGCCTTCCCCGACTTCACCCGCGGCCACTGGAATGAGTCACAGTGCTACACCCACGCCTATGCCGACGATGAGCAGAGTACCGAGGCAGTAGCAATGGCCTACACCTCAGCACAGAAGTCTGCCACCGAGCAATTCAAGCTCTGGTCGCTCTACGATGCTCTCAAGGCAGCCCGCGAGAGTGGTGACACCAAAGCTGAGGCCAAAGCCCAAAAGCGTCTTAACGCAGCAAAGGCTTCAGCCCGTGCAGAGATCACCCAACAAGTATCTGTAGCAAATAGATAGCAGATAATTAACACCAATCCCCAATAGGTATAAAAACAATAGGTTGCCCGACATAATCAGGCAACCTATTCTGTATGTTACGTTCAATTAGTAAAGCTTCTCGAGAATAGCAGCAAGGCGAAGACCACCTATGAGTAGTTGCTGTTCGACAATCGGCGTGTAGTGAGCAACGTAGTCGTACGATAGATTCTCACCCGTCGTGCTTGCTGCGTAGATGTCTGCAGCAAGCAGAACACTCTCCTCGATCCAGTCGTTGGGCGTACCCTGGACGATTGCTCGCTTCGCCTTTGGCGAGAGGATA
Organism: Alistipes sp.; assembly: GCA_017559425.1. Taxonomy (GTDB): domain Bacteria; phylum Bacteroidota; class Bacteroidia; order Bacteroidales; family Rikenellaceae; genus Alistipes. The sequence continues at coordinate 4,054 of JAFYSI010000071.1, read as the reverse complement.
TTGAGCTGCTCGCACCACTCCGAGTAACTCCAGCGGTGTACCGACTCGACAATATCGCTATCCCACAATGAATGGAGCTTCTTCTGCTGTCCGAAATACTTCACCTTAGTACCGTTACCCCCACGATCACTCTTATGGCCAGCGTGAAGTGGAGAGTGCATATCGCCCACAAGGTGGATAAGCATCATCAACTCGACACGCTCCTCAGCTTCAGTAAGCTCACCGCTCTTGATGCGGGAGATAATATTGTTAATTGCCACAACGACATCGCCCTTAGCCTCCTTTTGCGAGTTGGCGTATGTCTGCTCCGCAGGGTCGACATTCACATAGTGCCACGTCTTAGTATACTCATACTCAGGCGTATGGCTGGCATTATCCATCCAGTTTGCGACATATACCATTGAGTGACCATCTAGCAGAGCAGTGATTCGTTTCAGTGCACTCTTCGACAAGTTATGCTCAGCGATACAGGCCACAACATCGTGACCCTTCTGCCCCCAAGCAAAGGCCGAAAAGGTGACACAGAGCGAAGTAAGCAATGTTAAAAGATGCCTCATAATCACTATTGGTTCATAGTTGCCAAGAACTCATTGTTGTCACGAGTGAGGTTAAACTGCTTCTGCAAGAACTCCATAGCCTCGGTAGTTGTCATATCCGATAGGTGCTTGCGGAGTATCCACGTACGCTGCATAACGCTCTGTGGAAGGAGCAGATCCTCGCGGCGTGTACCCGAGGCAACGACGTCGACAGCAGGGTAGATACGCTTATTTGCGAGCTTGCGATCGAGCTGAAGCTCCATATTACCAGTACCTTTAAACTCCTCAAAGATAACCTCATCCATCTTCGAGCCAGTATCGATAAGTGCAGTAGCGATAATTGTAAGCGAGCCCTTCTCCTCGGTATTACGAGCAGCACCAAAGAAACGCTTTGGCTTGTGCAATGCATTAGCATCAACACCACCCGAGAGCACCTTACCAGATGCTGGCTGCACAGAGTTATAGGCACGAGCAAGGCGGGTGATAGAGTCGAGGAAGATGACCACATCGTGGCCACTCTCAACCATACGCTTTGCCTTCTCAAGCACCATCTCGGCAACCTTGACGTGGCGTGCCGCCTGCTCATCAAAGGTAGAGGCAACAACCTCAGCCTTAACGTGGCGTGCCATCTCGGTAACCTCCTCAGGACGCTCGTCGATAAGCAACACAATCATATAAACCTCAGGGTGGTTGTCTGCAATGGCGTTAGCAATAGACTGCAAGAGCATTGTCTTACCTGTCTTTGGCTGTGCCACGATCATTGCACGCTGACCCTTACCGATAGGGGCAAAGAGGTCGATAATACGGTTAGATACAGAGTTATGGCCGTTGCCAGTGAGGTTGAACTTCTCTGAAGGAAATAATGGTGTGAGATACTCAAACTGTTGCCTATCGCGCACATACTCTGGCTTAAGGCCGTTAATCTGCTCAACGTGAACAAGCGGGAAGTACTTCTCGCCAACCTTAGGTGGGCGGATTGAGCCCAACACCGTGTCACCTGGCTTAAGACCAAAGAGCTTAATCTGTGATGGCGAAACGTAGATATCATCAGGAGAGTTAAGATAGTTGTAGTCGGCCGAACGAAGGAAACCAAAGCCATCAGGCATAATCTCGAGGACACCCTCACCCTCAATCTCTGCGGTGAAATCATCCTTTGTCACCTCGCCAGGGACCTCCTCCTCGTCAGTAGCGAGCATATCCTCGGGGATGAACTCATCGTCGAGGTCCTTATTGTAGTCGATGATATCCTCCTCAACAACCTCATCGTCCTCATCCTCGGCACCCTCAGGGGTGATCACATCTGCAATTGTGACTGTCTCAACAACTACTTGTTCCTCGACAACAGCCGCCTTTGGACGACGACCACGACGCTTAGGTGCTGGCTGCTCATCAGGTGTCTCAACACCCTTAGTAGCCTCAATCTCAGCCTCGTGCTCAACGACTGGTTCAACCACAGCCTCTGTCTCGATATCTTGTGCAGTCTCGGGAGTTGCCTTCTCGCCAACCTTCACTCCGCTCATACGAGGACGACGACCACGACGTACCACCGAGGTCTCCTCGACAGGCGTCTGTACTGTAGTCTCCGCCTCGGCAGACACTTGTACCGTTGCTGCCTCCACAATGCGACTTATAAGTTCGCCCTTTTTCATTGTTGAAGGAGTGATGCCAAAGACTCTTGCTATCTCGCGTAACTCGTGAATATTTTTGCCCTCTAATGTTGACAAATCGTGCATATAATATATAAATAAGATTATTATTCGCTCACCAGGCTTGTGTCGGCAAGCTAAAGGGGATTACTCTGTTTAGATGATGCAAATATAGTGCTTTTTTCGAAAATACAAAACAATTTTTGTTTTAATGCAGTATATTTTATGCAAAACTACACCAACAAAATAAGCCCATCAGCAGTGATGGGCTTAACAACGTGAGAGCATACACTCCTCCGATTTACTGTTTGACAAGGAGCACTACAGCAGTTGTAGAGACACCCTCTTCACGACCCTCAAAACCGAGACGCTCTGTTGTGGTAGCCTTGACCGAAATACGATCTACGCCTATTTCAACAACCTCAGCAAGACGCTCACGCATCAAGTCGATGTGCGGTCTTAGTTTAGGTCGCTGCATTGCGATAGTGCAATCTATATTACTAATATCATAACCTTTAGAACGAACTATATCAACAACGTGTTTAAGCAACTTTCGCGAATCTATACCCTTATACTGCTCATCGCTATCGGGGAACAACTTGCCAATATCGCCAAGAGCCAAAGCTCCGAGCAGAGCATCACAAATGGCGTGAATAGCCACATCGCCATCGGAGTGAGCCACGCAACCCTTCGAGTGCTCAATCTCAACACCGCACAACACAAGGCGTAATCCATCTGCCAGGGCGTGAACATCGTAACCAGTACCAACTCTAATATCCATATTCTAATGCTTTGATTTAAAATCTAACCATCGGCGGAGCAGTGCCAAAATATATCTACGAACAACAATGGGCGTGCCGAGCCAGAGCCTCTCCCTTCGTTGCCAACTTTGCGATAGACAACTAACCACCTTACCACTCCTGCGACGCACGCTCTCCACCACGCCGACAATACTCTCGCGTGGAACCCTCTCAACCTGTGCGATATTTCCGTCACCGCGAAGCAATACCTCACCAGACTCGATGCCCACAACACGATGCACGATGATTTTGCCGTTCTTAGTGCGGAACATAGCTATGCGTCCCTCGATACTCTCACCGAGAGTCGTGCGACGCACAATGATAGTGTCGTCAGCATAGCCCAATAGTGGCAACATACTGTAACCCGTGACACACAGAACAAATGTATCGCCCACCCCAACAACATCCTCAATACCATCCAAAATCTGCTTCATACTAAAAGATAGTATTGTGTGATAACTGTGCTGCCTCGCTATTAGGCAAACACTCGAGATGATAGGTCGGCACTCGCTCTATAATCTTGCTTAGCGTAGCCAGCATTGCATCTTGAAGCTCTGCGTCGGCAGCAAACTGAGGAGGCGTAGAGGGTAGAAGTGCTCCAATTGTGGCAATTGTCGATAGCCGTTTGATGCGGTTCTCAGGAGCCTGACTAAGTCGACAGAAGGCAGCAATAGGGTAACTCTCCGCCTTATAGCAGGGCCTCTTTCCACTCCAGGGCGAGCCATATACTCGTAGCTCATCATCAACAAATCGCACTATCGGCGAGTCATCGTTGAGAAGATGGGTATTTGCAATACTCTCGCACCACAGGTGTGTATGCGTACTCTTACCCGTTCCCGACTCACCAAGAAAGAGCACCCCTCTGCCATTATGCACTACCGAAGAGGAGTGCATAGCAATAGCACGGCTTTTGACAAGCAGCAGGCCAAAGGCTATCCAGAGGCCAAAGCGAAGCATCGCCACATCGAACTTATATACTGAGAAATTTGTCGTAATACGCCACTTGTCAGTCTCGATATTGAAGTGCAACGACTCTGCCTGCAACTCTCGTTTAGATATCGAATAGAGGTAG
>JAFYSI010000070.1 GCA_017559425.1 Alistipes sp. | reverse complement strand
GTCATCTAAGTCTACTCCTGTAGGTGCTGTTGCTAAGTTCGCATCTGCTGGTAAGCGTATCCGCAAGAAGGATATCGGTGCTATCGCAATGACTTACGGCTATGTATACGTTGCTCAGGTATCTATCGGTGCTTCACAGCAGCAGCTCTTCAACGTATTGAAGGAGGCTGAGGCTTACCCAGGTCCATCGCTCATCATCGCTTATGCTCCTTGTATCAACCACGGTATCAAGGGCGGTATGACTCGCACACAGACTATCGGTAAGCAGGCTGTAGAGTGTGGTTACTGGCACCTCTGGCACTACAACCCACAGCTCGAGGCTGAGGGTAAGAACCCATTCGTGATGGATTCTAAGGAGCCAGATTGGAGCAAGTTCCGCGACTTCCTTATGAAGGAGGTACGTTATACTTCACTTAAGAAGGCATTCCCTGCTGAGGCAGAGCAGCTCTTCGAGGCAGCCGAGGAGAATGCTAAGTGGCGTTATAATTCGTACATCAACCGTACAAAGTAATTTCTCACGATAAGGCAGACATCTACTGCCGCTAGCAGAAAATCCCGACAATGAGCAGTACGCCAAGTACAGCCCATCGTCGGGATTTTTGCTGAGTGTTGTATCTGCCGCCTTCTCCTGAGAAATTTGGTTGTGGCGTTAATGAAAGATATTGCTTAGGGAGTATAAGGAATTTAGGGAGTTTAGCGATAATATTAAATTCACTAGACTCCCTAATATCTTTAAATTCCTGATTTATCTCTCTACCTCTCCCTATTAAGTGCGTCCTGGGCCGACATTGTGGTGATAAGTACCACGCCATTAGAGCCGCGGAAACCGTACATATTCGAGCCCTTGATAATCTCAACCGACTTGACATCATAGAGCGATATCATCTCGGGGCGGGTTTCGAGGCCGTCACAGAGGATGAGGACTGCCGATGAGCCATTGATAGAGTTCTGCGTCTGCAGGCAGAGCTCGCCATTGATATATCTCAGGCCCGGGTAGCACATCTGGATAGCCTCCACAAGGCTCTTAGCACCCGAGGCACGAAGTCTATCACCCGAGATGCCTGAAGAGTAGTCGAGCGACTCGCGGCGCTTGACATATCCGAAGCCGTAGTTCATCAGCTCCATAGACTCCTCGATGCGTGCCTCGTCGCCGATGCTCCACACGATCTCGGCACTGCGGTGACCATCGAGCTCTATGCGTAGGGTATCACGGCGGAAGACGACAAGAAGCACATCGTCGCCCTTGACATCAGTAAGGCCGAAGCGACCCTTACCGTCGGCTATGGTCTGCTTGTCGCGGTTCTCGACAATGACACGTGCTCTAATGCCCTTACCCTCGGGCGTGGTGATACGTCCGTTGAATGGTTCCTGGGCAGAAACATTGTAGCCGCAGAGTAGGCCCGCAGCAACTATTATATATTTAAGTATCGCTCTCATATGCTTTGCTGTTAATGTTATTTCCTCTGTAAAGTTACGAATATTTAGGAAAAAATGGAATAGTGGACGAAAAATTGTTGTTTTTTAAAAAATTTATTATCTTTGTGGTAATATATGTTTAATCATTAACAACTAAATATAAATCATTATGAAAGAGGCTATTGCTATTCTCACCGGTGGCGGTCCTGCTCCAGGTATGAACACCGTTGTTGGCTCTGTTGCCAAGACATTCCTTGCTAAGGGTTATCGTGTTATCGGTCTTCACTACGGCTATTCGGGCCTTTTTAACCCAAATCCACGTTTCGAGGATCTCGATATGTTCCGCGTAGACTACATCTTCAACCAGGGTGGTTCGTACCTCACTATGAGCCGCTTCAAGCCTACTGACGAGGACTTCGAGAAGAACTTCAACCTCGACTTCTTCAAGGAGAACAATATCAAACTCTTGGTAACTGTTGGTGGCGACGACACAGCTTCTACTGCTAACCGCATCGCTAAGTTCCTCGAGGTTAAGCAGTATCCTATTGCTAACATCCACGTGCCTAAGACAATCGATAACGATCTTCCATTGCCAGCAGGTATGCCTACATTCGGCTACCAGTCAGCAAAGAACGCAGGTTCTGTAATCGGTCGTGCCGTTTACAACGATGCTCGTACTTCGGCTAATTGGTTTGTTGTTGCAGCGATGGGTCGCTCAGCAGGTCACCTCGCGTTCGGTATCGCTTCAGCTTGCCACTACCCAATGATCATCATCCCTGAGATGTTCAATAAGACTAAGATCACCATCGACAAGATCATCAGCCTCATTGTGTCATCTATCGTTAAGCGTAAGATTGTTGGTATGGACTACGGTGCTGCAATGGTGTCTGAGGGTGTATTCCACGCTCTCGACCAGGAGGAGATCCTCAAGTCTGGTATCCAGTTCTCATACGACGACCACGGCCACCCAGAGCTCGGTAAGGTCTCTAAGGCTGAGATGTTCAATACCTTGCTCGAGAAGCGTTGCAAGGCTCTCGGCGTGAAGGTCAAGTCTCGTCCAGTAGAGATTGGCTACGAGGTACGTTGCCAGACACCTTGTGCCTTTGACCTTGTATACTGCTCACAGCTCGGTATGGGTGTCTACAAGCTCTTCTCTGAGGGTAAGACCGGCTGTATGGTCTACATCAGCCAGGAGGGTTATGTATCACCTCTCTACCTCAAGGACCTCCAGGATCCTGAGACAGGCAAGATTCCACCACGTCTCGTGGATATCAACGCCGACAAGATTCACCAGGTGATCGACAACCTTATGCACTACATCACTCCTGCAGACTACGAGGCAGCAAAGGCTTACCTCCCAAATCCAGAGGAGTATGACTTCAAGAAGATCCTCAACTGGTAATTTCTCACGATAAGGCGGACATCTACTTCCGCTGATAAAAGAAAAGCGAATGGGCAGTACGCTGAGTACAGCCCATTCGCTCTTTCTCTTTATCAGCACCAAATTAGGCACCCTTCTGACGACAAATTTAGTCGTGCTAATAGAGGTTTTTCTATTACAGATTTGAGGTGTTTTACCGCTTATAGTTTGATTTGAGGTACTGCTTCACGGTGAAGCGTGTGGGGCGTTTTTCGCCATCGAGGTTAGTGATATTGTACTCAACACGCCCTCTGCAGCCCTTTGTGACGTACTCGTCGATAAACTTTAGGATAAAGTCGCACTGGTATATGAGTGGCGTGGCGGCAAGGGTGTGGTTCTCATACTCGGCAGAGTAGAAGAGATATGGCGAGTTGAGCTTGGTGAGCTCCTCGGTGATATACTTCGAGCCATAGAAGCCGATGCCAAAGAGTGCAGCGTGGTCGTAGGGTACGTTGCTATCTGACGTACCGTGGAAGAGTAGCATAGGTGCGGGCTCGGACTTAAAGTGTGGTTTGCCCTTGGTGGAGTATATTGCACCAGCACACGACACTATGCCTGCGTATCTAAAACCCTCGGGTAGCACTCGAGCACACTGCACACCATTACATCTCATCCACTCGGCTTGGAGTGCTGTGATAGCACCCGCACTCGAACCGCTGAGCATAATCTTCGTAGGGTCAACGCCCCACGCCTCGGCATTCTCCAAGACATAGTTCGTAGCGGCGTAGATATCCTCCACGGCGATGTTCACGGCATTGGTCATAACGCCAATCATAGCCCTAACGCCTTGCCTCTTAGGTATCTCGCGTAGACCCAAGCGATAGTCTATCGAGACGGCGACGATGCCCTGCTTGGCAAGCTCCTCGAAGTATATTTTATAGTACTCGTGGTCACGCTCGCCACGCACAAAGCCTCCGCCAAAGGCAAAGATCATACAGGGGCGTAGCTCCTCTCCCGCTGTTTCAGAGGTGTAGCGGTCGAGATATAGCTCCTCTCCCTCGTGCGTAGCATAGTGAAAGGTGTGACGTGTGACCTCCTGAGCCTTGAGCATCAGGGGTATAAGAGCCAAAAGTGTGATGAAGATAAGTCGTCGCATTCTATCTATATGTTTTGTTTATAGCGTCTTGGGCCACTCGCCAATCTCCATATTCTTAATCTCGCCAGCTTCGATATCGAAGCGTACTGCTGTGCGGGTGCGGTGAATGCCGTAGATGCCCGCAGCACCAGGGTTGATGAAGAGTAGGTCGTAGAGAGGGTCATAGATGACCTTGAGAATGTGTGAGTGTCCCGCGATAAATATCTTTGGTCGCGAGGCGTGTATATGTTGCAGGGCCTTAGGCTGATAGTGGCGTGGGTAGCCGCCAATATGTGTCATCAGCACCTTGACACCCTCCGCCTCGAAGAGTGTGAAGTCGTGGTATACGCGGCGTGTTATGCCGCCATCTATATTGCCACATACTGCCCTAAGTGGTTTGAACGCCGAGATCTCGTCGGCAAGCTCCAAAGAGCCAATATCGCCAGCGTGCCATATCTCGTCGCAAGGGGTAAGAAAGTTCCTTAGCTGCTCGTCAAAGGTGTTGTGAGTATCTGAAATTACGCCAATCTTCATATATTATACGGCATTAGAGCCTTTGCAAATATACGAAAAATATCGTACCTTTGTATATAATTACAAATCGACACGCGTATGAAACACTCTCTCTTCACCTCATTTTGTCTTCTAATGCTCTCCATTCTCGTTGGCATATCGCAGCTCTCGGCTCAGCAGAACCTCTGGCAGAAGCGTAGCGTTGTCTCGCCTGAGATTGGTGCCGACGGCTCTGTCACCATCCGCCTCTATGCCCCTGCTGCACAATCTGTGGTGCTCAATGGCGACTTCGCCGAGGGCTCTAAGAGCGGTCAGATGACAATGATACGCAACGACGAGGGTGTCTGGGAGTATCGCTCTGAGCCACTCGCCTCGGAGCTCTACTGTTACTGGTTCTCGGTCGATGGCATCGACCACGTTGTCGACCCCTCGAACAGCTACGTTATGCGTGACGTGGGCTCGCAGATGAACTACTTCATCATCCCAGGTGGTCGTGGTGATCTCTACGCCGCACAGCGTGTGCCCCACGGTACACTCTCGCGTGTATGGTGCCCAGTGAACGATGGCCGTGAGCGTCGTATGACTATCTACACCCCTGCCGACTACGAGGAGTCAACGTCGCGTTACCCAGTGCTCTACCTCTTGCACGGTATGGGTGGCGACGAGGAGGCGTGGGTAGCTACGGGTCGTGTTGCTGAGATTATGGATAACCTCATTGCCCAGGGTAAGGCCGAGCCGATGATCATCGTGATGACAAATGGCTGCACGAAGCACGTCGCAGCACCTGGATACTCCCACGAGGGTATGTGGGCACCCTATATGTCAGGCTCGATGGATGGCTCGTTCGAGGCTATGTTTCCCTCGATTGTCGAGTGGATTGATAGCAACTACCGTACCATAGCAGAGCGTGAGTCGCGTGCCATTGCGGGTCTCTCAATGGGTGGCTTCCACTCGATGCAGATATCTAAGGAGTATCCCGATATGTTTAGCTATGTTGGACTCTTCTCTGCTGCAATATTTAGGGGTAAAGAGGGTGTTGCGACATACGATGACCTTGAGGCAAAGCTCGAGCGTCAGTTCAATATGGGTCTCTCGCTATATTGGATAGCCATCGGTAGCGAGGACTTCCTCTACGATGAGAATGTCAAGTATCGTAATCTGCTCGATGCAAAGGGCTACAAATATGAGTATTGCGAGTCGGGCGATGGCCACGTTTGGCGTAATTGGAGAATCTACCTTGCAGATTTCTCGCAGATGCTGTTTAGGTAACTAACTTGTTTGAATATAGACGATTATGAAGAAAGTACTGCTTGTCCTTGGTATCATACTACTCATCTTTTTCCTTATCGATGGTTGTGTCGACGATGGTAGCTCTTCGGGAGAGTATAACCCTCGATACGAAACTCAGGATGGTGATGATGACTCTAATGACTCATACTCCGACGACGAAGATGATTGGGATGACCAAGACGAAAATATCTGGGATGACACCGATGACGAGGACTATGCTGATGATGACTCCGATGATGAGGACTATGCTGATGATGAGCCTTGTGAGGTAGAGGACGATGAGTGCTCGGGTGTTGAGGATCTTGAGCTCCCTCGAGAGCGTATCGATGGTCGTTATCCAAAGGCCGAGACCTACGAGATTGAGGCGGGTGGCGAGCGAAACTATACCGTCTACTACGATGCACAGACCTATACCCCTTTGTGGGTGGCCTACACCCTCTCGACACACGATATGGGCGATTATAAGCGTCCTTCGGGTTGGAACTATAACCCCTATATCAGCATCTCTGATCAGGTGAACCTCTGCTCTCGCAGCTACAATGATGACTATTCGCGAGGCCACTTGATCCCTAATGCGTCGCGTAATGGCAATCGCGAGATGCAGCTGCAGACCTTCTACGTTACTAACTCGGTGCCTCAGATCCAGAATAAGTTCAATGGTGGTATCTGGCAGCGTCTTGAGGCGGCACTCCAGGGTGTGGCACAGGAGGAGACAATCTATATCGTTACGGGCGTGGCATTCGAGAAGCAGGGAGAGCGTAAGAGTATCTCTTATACAACGGCCAAGGATGACACCAAGCGTGTCCCCGTGCCAAACTACTTCTATAAGGTGGTGCTAAAGGTCAAGACAGATAGGTCGGGAACTGTTACAGATGCCTGCAGCGTAGGCTTCTGGTTTGAACACCGCACCTATAGCGACAAGTTTGACAACTATGCCGTCTCAGTCGACCAAATCGAGCAGTGGACCGGCTTCGACTACTTCCCCGCCCTTGCTAATCCTCTCGAGACCCGTGCCGAGCAAAACAGCTCGTGGAAAACGTTTAAGAGTTGGTAGGGTGGTGTTAAATTTTGTATCATAACCCTATGAATAATGGACTACGTCTGCGTAGTCCATTATTTGTTTTGAAGAGTTAACCAAGACAATGGTCGTAACGGCTTGATGCGTAATAATCATAGGTGTGGATTAGCTAAATAAACTACTCAATAGCATAGGATGATATGCAATATTTTGCCTAATTATATGTGAAGATAAAGCAAGATGCACCGTAAGCAATCTCAGATATCTATATGTGCGTAGTGAAAACGAACAAAAGTTTATTATGAACCATGAGTGAAACATATGGAATTTTATTAACTTTGTTGTAGTGTAAAATTTCTAATTATGGGAAGTATAACAGAAAAATTACTCAAGGCATTTCAAGAGAATGTTGGAGAGTGGACTTGTGGCTATTGTAACTCAGGAAGTAACCAGCCTGCAGCAACATTTAGAGAGTTGAAGAAGCGAGGATATGTATTTGAGGAGGTTGCAGCAAATACTTGGGCAAAATCAATGTTTTGTCCTGTGTGTAATGCCAATCGCTCTCATTATAAGTTAATCTCAATAGAGCCACGAATCGATGAAAAACCAAGATGTGTTATAACTCCTAAGCAACGAAATAGAGTGTTGACGTTGCTGGAGGAAAGAGATGCATTTTCAGGTGCACATATAACCTCAACACCAGAGATTGATCATAAAATT
>JAFYSI010000069.1 GCA_017559425.1 Alistipes sp. | reverse complement strand
CTTTGATGACATTGTCATACCGTCAGCGTAAGAGAACATCTCCTTGCAGATCTCCTTGATAGTCTTATCTGCGTAGCCCTCCTCACGAGTCTTGATGAAGTATGCGTTCTCAACGAAACGAGCTGAGTCGAATACAACACGCTTGCCATACTTGTCAGCAACGGCACGTACGTCACGCAAGTTCTTCATAGATACAGGCTGACCACCTGCAGTGTTGTTAGTAACAGTTACGATGATGAAAGGAATCTTCTCAGCGTTCTCAGCCAAAGCCTTCTCCAACTTCTCGATGTCTACCTCACCCTTGAAAGGAATCTCGAGCTGAGTGTCCTTAGCAGCGTCGATAGTGCAGTCCAAAGCAGTTGCCTTACGGAACTCGATGTGACCCTTAGTAGTATCGAAGTGAGAGTTACCTGGGATGATGTCACCAGCCTTAACGAGGTGAGAGAACAACACGTTCTCAGCAGCACGACCCTGGTGAGTAGGGATTACATACTCGAAACCAGTGATGTTGCCGATAGTCTCCTTAAGCTGGAAGAATGACTTAGAACCAGCATAAGCCTCGTCACCAGTCATCATAGCAGCCCACTGACGGTCGCTCATAGCACCAGTACCTGAGTCAGTCAAACAGTCGATATAAACCTGCTCTGACTTCAAGCCGAAGAGGTTGTAGTGTGCAGCCTTGAGCCACTCCTCACGCTCTGCGCGAGTGCTCTTCTTCAATGGCTCAACCATCTTAATTCGATACGCTTCTGCAAATGGGATTTCCATAATACTTAGTTGTTTTAAGGTTATAATTAGTTTAAAAATTTATTCTTTTTCTGTTGCTATTGTGCGATATAATCTACTATTTTATATGCACAACCGCACAAAGATAGTCAAAAATGTGGTCAATTGCAACAGTGTGGCAAAAATATTTTTCTACTCCGTGCCACTAAAAAACGATATTTCTACTTATTGGCGATAAGAAGCTCCAAAATTTGTACTGCATTGAGTGCTGCACCCTTGCGAATCTGGTCGGCTACGCACCAGAATGTGATGCCGTTCTCAGAGCAGAGGTCCTTACGGATGCGACCTACATACACCGGATCCTGGCCCTGGGCAAAGAGCGGCATAGGGTAGTGCTTCATCTCTGGCTCGTCGACAAGCACAATGCCCTTCGTCTGGGCAAAGGCCTCGCGTACCTGCTCCACACTAAGCTCCTCCTCGGTCTCCACCCAGATAGCCTCCGAGTGGGCACGCATCACAGGTACACGCACGCAAGTAGCCGAGGTGCGGATGTCGGAGTGCATAATCTTGCGAGTCTCGTGGAACATCTTCATCTCCTCCTTGGTGTAGTCGTTGTCCTGGAACACATCGATATGGGGGATGAGGTTGTAGGCGAGCTGGTAGGCAAACTTCTCGATCTTTGGGTCTTCGCCCTCGACAATAGAGCGTTGCTGTGCTGCGAGCTCCTCCATACCTGTAGCACCCGCACCACTTGCCGACTGGTAGGTTGCGACGTGCACGCGTGTGATGTGCGACAGACGCTCGATAGCACCGAGAGCCACAACCATCTGGATTGTTGTGCAGTTAGGGTTTGCGATGATGCGACGAGGGGCGTTGAAGGCGTCCTCGCCATTCACCTCGGGCACCACCAGTGGCACATCCTCCTCCATACGGAAGGCACTCGAGTTATCGATCATAAAGGCACCGTGCTTGGTGATTGTCTCGGCAAACTCGAGAGATGTAGAGCCGCCTGCAGAGCATAGTGCCACGTCAATATCTTTAAAGTCGTCGTTGTGCTGAAGCTCACGCACCACGATATCCTGGCCACGGAAGCGGTAGCTGCTGCCAGCACTTCGCTTCGAGCCAAAGAGGCGGAGCTCGTCAATCTGCATCGGATGGTTCTCCAAAATCGAGAGAAACTCCTGACCTACGGCTCCACTTACGCCAACGATTGCAATCTTCATACGTTTAAAACTTTTTTATGTTAATATATTACCTCTTGCAGGTGGTGACTCATTAGAAGAAGTCATCCTCCTGGTTGATATATTCATCGGGGTAGACATCAGAGCCCTTGAGCTGCTCCTCTGTAATCTTTTTTACGGTAGATGTGCTACCCTCATTTGGCATTTTACAATTGAACTTATATGGCTCAGATGTGAACTTAAACTTATCGTCGCGGTTTACACCGAGTGTACCATCCTCGTACACCTTCTTGAGGAATAGACCTGTGATAGGGAGTGCGATACGCGAACCATCGGCACCACGAATAAAGCGGATAGAGTTCTCCTCACCACCTACCCAGGTGCCAATAACAAGGTTTGGTACGGCACACATAAACCACGCGTCGACATTCTTGTTGGTAGTACCAGTTTTAGCTGCGATATCCATATTTTCGGCGTTGCCAATGTAGTTGGTCAAGCGGCGTCCTGTACCACCAGTGATTACGAACTTCATCATCTGGATCACGGTGTGTGCCACACGCTCAGGTATCACGTCGTTAGCCTTAGGTGTGAATGTCGCGAGGATGTTGCCTTGCTTATCCTCGATGCGAGTGACGTAGATAGGGTCGATACGTACACCCTGGTTCACGAAGGTGCTATATGCTCCCGCCATCTCGAAAGGGTTAGAGTCGTACGATCCCAAGCAGAGTGATGGCACTGGGTCGATCCAGCTGCGGATACCAATCTTGTGGATGTAGTTAGCCACCTTCTCAGGGTTCTTGGCGTTCTGCATAATGTATGCTGAGTAGTTGTTACGGCTCTTCATCAATCCCCAGTAGAGAGGGTTGAACTCACCACTATAGGCATCGCCACCGGCCTCCTTTGGTGACCATTCACGACCGTGATACTTGATAGTTACACGCTCGTTACGCACAGGCTTACAAGGGTCCATACCGAGCACCTCGATAGCGTAGGCATAGATAAATGGCTTGGCAGTAGAACCGATCTGTCGCTTGGTCTGTGTCGCAGCATCGTACTTGAAGAATCGGTAGTTAGGACCACCGACGTATGCTCGTACATAGCCATTACCTGGGTCAACAGCCACCATCGCTGGACGCATAATCGACTTGTGGTGGATGATAGAGTCGCGAGGAGTCATCATCGTGTCTCGTATGCCGTTGTAGGTAAATACCTCCATCGAGATCTTGGTGTTAAATACCTCGATAATCTGCTCCTCAGTGAAGCCCTCACGCGACAAATAACGCCAGCGGTCTGTCTGACGCATTGCCGCGAGAATCTTCTTCTCGGTCTTCTCCTTGCTCAGGCCGAGGTATATCTGCTTAGTCTGCTTAATCTGGTTGTTCATCTGTGGCTGTACCACGTCACGCATATGCTCGTGTGCTGCCTGCTCGGCAAGACGCTGCATATCGGCATCGAGGGTGGTGTAGATACGCAGACCATCGCGGTAGATGTCGTATGGCTGGCCATTGCTCTTGAGATTCTTCTTGCACCAGCCGATTACAGGATCCTCCTCGTACAGCTTAAGTGCCTGCTCGTAGTCGTACTCGGTGTAGAACTCGTTACGCTTAGGTTCTGAGGCTGTGAGGTTGCGTCGCACCATCTCGCGGAAGTAGGTTGCACTACCCTCGTTGTGAGCATCTGCAGCACGGTGGTAACGCGACAAGTCGATCGGAAGCTGGATGAGTGAGTCGGCTGTAGCCCTCGAGATAGCTCCCGCTACAACCATACGTCCAAGCACAAGGTCGCGACGCTCCTTAGCCTTTGGGTTGGGCACGCCACCACGCAGCGGTGCGTAGGTTCCTGGAGCCTTTACCTGGCCAGCGATCACTGCCGCCTCCTCGATAGAGAGGTCGTGAGGCTCCTTGCCAAAGAAGTTATTTGCCGCCGAGCGAATACCGAAGTTTGAGCTTGAGAACTCTACGGTGTTGAGATACATTGCCACGATCTCCTCCTTGGTGTAGTTGTACTCGAGCTGTGTGGCTATGACATACTCCTGAGCCTTTGCTGAGATGGTACCTGCCTTACCCTCGAGACCAGTGTCGCGACGACGCGTTTTGTAGAGGTTTTTGGCAAGCTGCTGAGTGATGGTACTACCACCACCTTGCTCCTTCTGTCCGAGCAAAATAGTCTTGATACCTGCTCGTGCAGTAGCCTGGAAATCGATACCTGAGTGCTCGAAGAATCGAAGATCCTCGGTGGCGATGAGTGCCGCAACGATTGGTGGTAGCTCGTGTCCATCGATCGTGAGCCACTTGTCGCGGTTTGGTGGGAAGAGCTCCTCGAACGTAAGGTGCGTACGGTTCTCCACGAAGTAGGTACCCAGCAACACACCATCTGCCGAGTAGATCTCGGTGGCGAGGTTTGTCTGAGGGTTCTCCAACTCGTCGAATGTAGGCATAGGGCCCAACACCTCGAAACGTGCAAGCGTAAAGAGGAGTGTGAGTCCGAGTACACCTGTGAGCGCCACTGCCCACATAGAGATGATGAGCCATAGCGTGAGGCTCGATCTCTTACTCTTTGGTTGTTCCTTCTTTGTCATATATGTGTTTGGTTTTATATTTTATTCCCTTTTGTTTATCGTGTTGTCTCTATCAATTAGTTTTCTCACTTATAGTGGTAGTCCTAAACCGAAATTTACATAGAACCTATTCCTCTTGTCAAGAGGCACGTTCGACCATTTGCCATATAACGACAGCGTGGCAGTCATTGTTGCCGAGTGGGGCATTCTAAAGATGTTGAAGTCCACTATTATGTCGCCGCCATAGGCCCATAGCTTGCGACGTGACTCTTCGATGCCTCCCTCGCTGTTGAACTGTGGCTTTCGAAACGAGGCATAGTCGCTACCTATATTGAGGCGAATACGCTTAAAATATATCACTCCGTCCCATCCTCCATCGGGGTAGCACACGGGCAGCTGGTAGTTGAGCGACGTGGCGACATAGTTTTTGTTGTTTATGTCGTACGACGAGAAGCCGCGTGGTAGCAACTTCGTAGACTTAAACGTGAGTCCCGAGAGTATGTAGTCCGACTGGAAGCCACCTATCGACGTCTGGTACGATGCCGCAATCGATAGCGAGTGGTGCTTGGCAAAACCTGGTGTGTAGAGCTTGCCGTAGAGTACCGCGAGGTGGCTAAATTTCTCCATCGTAGGACTCAGCGTGTAGCTTGCCGAGAGTACGATAGCCCAGGGTGGTAGGAAGTCACGATGTGCCATACGCACCTGGTCGCTAAATCCTATGCCAAGGCTCAGCTGATGCACACCCTCGCTGTAACCAATGGTTTTGAGGTTTGTGATTTTGCCGCTGTTGAGGCTTATCTTGTCGACATTTGCCGTCATTCCGTTCGAGAAGTTCCACGCTGTGGAGAGCGTCAGTTGCGAGGTGTGATAGCCTCGCTGAAACAGCAGCGGCAGTGTAGCTCCAGCACTTATCGAGTAGTAGCGGTCACGCTGTGGTGCCTCTGGAAATCTTATCTCCTGCTTCTCGGGGTCGTAGTAGTAGATGGTGTGGATATTCTGCGTACCTCCATACGTGCCACTCGCCCATAGGCTCACACCGAGACCATAGTATCGAAACGTACCCTTGAATATCGAGCCCTCCTCGCGGTTCCATCCCCACGTTAGGAATCCCTCAGCCGTCGAGAGTAGGTTCTGCGATATGAGCGTAGCACCGAGGTTGAAGGCCACCTTAGACTCTTCGACAAGCTCGTATGGGTTGTACGATGCTGGTGCCCAGCTATGTATGTTGATGCCGTGGCCTATACGGCTATATCGTCGCTGTGGGCTCTTTGCTCGCACACTGTCGGCTGCCACCGTGTTGAAACGCACCGTGTCGAGGTTAACCACGCCCCACGGCTTGCTCTCGGGGAGGAGTAGTTGTTTGGCGTGTGGACGGTACTCCACCTCGCGGCTTGTCTTGATTTGCTGTAATACGGGTAGATAGCCACGTCTGTCGTAGCTTGTGGCAACCACACGGCAACTGTCGTAGGGTGCTGGGCTAAACGAACCAAAGCTCGATGTCGACAACTGATACTCCTTGCCTGTCTCGAGGTCGAGGCAGTGTAGTTCGTCGCGTCCAGAGGCTATCGAGCCGAAGTAGAGCTTGCCATTCGCGGCCTTTAGGTCGCTGAGTGTGGTGTATGCCGCACGAGTCACGGGTGTTGAGCCATTTGCCTCGATGCGTGATATGTGCATACCATCGTCGTCGGTGATGATGGCGTAGAGTGCCTCTGTCGTGTTGTCCCACGCCAAGCCGTGTATCTCGCTGCCAAGGTCGAGCGTTGTGCGATATGACTTGCCGACGTTCGAGTTGTTGACAACGTGGTAGCTGCCATCTGAGGTAAACTCCACCCAGGCGATGCCCATCTTGGTGGTGGGTGTGGGGTAGAGGATGTTTGCTCGGCTCTTGACCTTGAACCTCTTGCCTGTCTTGGTATCGAGGTAGTAGAGTCTTGACGATACCTTCTGGGCAAAGAGTAGGCTTCGGTGATACTCTGTCCACCACACTCTGCCAAAGGTGTCAAGCATTGGGCGTGTCGAGACGATGCCCGTAAAGCCTATCTTGCGTTCTGTGCCGCTCTCTGGGTCGATCACGACAAACCTACTGGGGGTGTCGAGGTCCTCTTTGAGAGCTATGATGTGACCATTGTTTGTCGCTAACGGATGCGAGTATGTCGTCCAACTCTTTGTGTCGGGTATGCTGATTGGCTCGGTGCTCTCCTCCACCTCTGGTAGCGACTGCCAGTGGTCGTTGAGTGTTGTGAAGGTGTCGCTGAAGAGTTGTGGCTGCGTTGTGCCATAGAGCTTCTTGAATACCCACGAGTTTGAGACCACCATCCAGGGTCGGCGTGCTGTGATCTCGGCCATATCGTTGCCCAATATCGCTCCGTAAGCGTTGTAGCCGTGGCGACACATAAAGTAGCCGAGGTTGTAGTGGTTGGGGATATGCTCCTTGTACGAGCCACAGAACCACTTGTCGAGCCCCTTGTACGCCTCATTCACATTGCCATAGGCACGGTATGCCAACGAGAACGATGGTTGCAGTCCTCGTCCGAATGTAGACATCTCAGTCTCGTTCATCACCGCATCGCCCTCCATCATCCATAGCGGCATAAAGAGCAGTCCTATTGTCGAGCTCTGTTGTCCGATGATATAACTCAGGGCCTTGACGATGCCTCTGTTGAGGTTGTTATACTGCACCGCGTGGCGATATTCGTGGGCCACGAGCTGCTTGATCCAGGGCATTGAGTAGCCGTTTATGTTGGGCGTTGACAAGAACTCAACTCGCTTAGGTAGCCACATCACAAGACCATTCGAGAGCATATTCTCGGGGTGCACAACGAAGGGTATCGACATCTGTGGGTGGATGTATCCGTAGGAGATATCTTTAGATACGGCATCGAGGTAGTACATCATACGCTCTGCTGTGTGGTGTGCGGTGTCGGGATATATCACACTATACTTTTCAGCACGCATCTGTCGCCACTTGAGAGATGTTGGGTCAGCACCCCAGCTATAGTACTGGGCATACGAACGCTCTGCGGCGAGTAAGCAGCAGAAAATCAGAAGTATGTATGTGAGAAGCTTCTTCACTCGTGCGTATGCGTTATGCGTGTATGTACAATTAGCGTCCAAAGATACGAAAAATTTCTCAATTTTGAGCAACCTTCCTCGCCTTTTCTGTTGATGCGGAGTTGAGCGTCGCGGAGATACTTTTTTGTTCGAGCGATAAAAGTTTTTGTTTGAGGCTACAACTATCGTAAATTTTTATTAATTTCGCATCATAAAGAGTATAATTTTTGATTATGATTACCTTCTTAATTTGCCTTACGGTGCTTGTTGCGGCCTACTTCCTTTATGGAGTAGTTTTGGAGCGTGTGGTGGGTATCGATCCTTCAGCCGATGTCCCCTCTAAGAGTTGCTACGATGGTGTTGATTTTATGCCTCTGCCACGCTGGCGAATATTTCTTATTCAGCTACTTAACATTGCGGGAACGGGTCCCATATTTGGTGCTATCTTAGGTGCCTGCTACGGTCCTGTTGCCTTTCTGTGGATTACCATTGGTGGTATTTTTATGGGTGCTATGCACGACTTTATGTCGGGTGTCATATCGCTTCGCAATCGAGGTGAGAGTCTTCCCGAGATTATTGGTCGTTACCTTGGTCGTGGTATGCACCGCTTCACACTTGTCGTAATCCCAGTGTTGATGATCTTGGTGGGAGCTGTCTTTATCGTCACCCCATCGCAGATTTTGGCAGACAAGACCGATTTACCATACCTCGCGTGGGTGGCAATTGTCATCGTCTACTACCTCATTGCGACTGTCTTGCCTGTTGATAAGGTGATTGGCAAGATCTATCCAATCTTTGGTGCAGCACTCATCTTTATGGCTCTGTCACTGCTCGTTGTATTGTTCGTTGGAGACTATACTATTCCTGAACTTACTAACGTTGATAATCACCACTTTAACGCCGAGAAGCTACCTATTCTTCCGACGCTATTTATCAGTATTGCCTGTGGTGCTATCTCTGGCTTCCACGCCACGCAGTCGCCAATTATGGCACGCTGCATTGAGAACGAGAAGCAGTCGAAGCCAGTATTCTTTGGTGCTATGATCTCAGAGTCTATTATCGCTCTTATATGGGCAGCAATCGCTATGTCATTCTTCTCTGGTGTTGAGGGCCTTAACAGCTTTATGCAGCAGAATAATAGCAATGCCGGTGTTGCAGTCTCGATTATCTGCGACACTACGCTCGGTCGCCTCGGTAGCATTCTTGCCATCTTGGGTGTCGTTGTTGCTCCTATCACCTCGGGTGACACTGCTTTCCGCTCGGCACGTCTTATTATTGCCGATATGCTCAAGTACGACCAGAAGCCTATACATAAGAGGTTGGTAGTAAGTCTTCCGCTCTTTGCCATCGGCATCTTTATTGCCTTCATCGACTTCGATGTCATCTGGCGATACTTCGCTTGGTCTAATCAGGCACTCTCAGTCATCACACTATGGATGATTACTGCGTGGCTTGTGCGTCGTGGTAGCAAGGCTACGCTATTGGCTCTTATCCCTGCTATCATTATGACATACGTCTGCTCGTCATTCCTCTTCGTGTCGAACCAGTTCTTTGGCCTTGGAGCCACTGTCGAGGCGTACGTTTATGGAGCTGCTCTTGCAGCTGTAATCGCTGGATTATTAATGGTTAAGATATACAAAAATGGCAAACAAGGAGCTGCAATTTAACCCTACAACCGACCAGGAGTTTGAGCTTGAGGGTGGTGGAAAATATAACTTTGTAAGGAGTAAGTCTGTTGTCGATAGGCTCGTTTCTCAGGGTCGCTACGATGAGGCTTGCGAGGCTCGCTATGAGGCCTTCTTGGCCCTTGCTGAGGCTCTGCCCGAGGATGAGGCGATGCCTCTTAGCTGGAATCACGCCAATAGCCGTGCTGCGGTATCTATCCTCTATGGCTCGGCTGTAGACCACTTCAGAATTGGCGATTTGGAGATGGCTATGGCACAGCTCGAGTTGCTTCTTGACTGCGATCCTGAGGATCATTTCGAGGGTGTTAACCTATTGGCATTGTGCTATGTAGCTATGCAGGAGTGGGAGGCTTTTGAGGAACTCACCATCGACCTTACTGATAAGTCGGCCGAGGCTGTTGTTGCTCGTCTCTGGGCATCGTTTGTGCGTGATGGGGCTTTGGACTCGTCGCTTGTCAAGCTCCTCCGCTCACGCCATAAGGCATATTACGAGGAGTTGTTACTGGAGGAGCATCCCGATGACGAAACGTTCCGACGAGAGATCTCATCGGAACGTCCTACACCGCGTGCTGAGGCTCGTGAATGGTGGTTGCTCACCGAGCCGTTATGGAGAGAGTTTCCTGACTTCTGCCAGGCACTCCGTTTATCGTAGTTTGCTTGCTCTGTACTGCTTGGGTGATATGCCCGTAGCTCGCTTGAAGTACTTGCCGAAGAACGACTGGTTGGGGAAGTTGAGCGAGGTAGCAATCTGCTGAATGGTCATATCTGATGACTGGAGCATTGCTCGTGCCTCGAGCGTAACGTGACGCTCAATCCAGTCGCCTGCCGAGAGACCTGTAGTCTCCTTTACCAACTTTGAGAGGTACTTAGGGGTGATGCAGAGCTTGTCGGCGTAGAAGCCTATGAGTCGCTCCTCGCGGTAGTGCTTCTGCACAAGCTCCATAAAGTTGTCTACGACGTTGTTTTTGCTTGCTGGCTTATTAGTCTCGCGACCCATTGGCAAGTAGCGAATACCGCCGTAGTAGAATACGCGAATGAGGTTCTCGAGTACCTGAATGCGGAATGGGTTCTCGACATCGGATGCCAGGTGGTGCATCATAGTATAGAACGTACACATACCACGCAATGAGCTCTCGCTGAGAGGTGTGTGTGGGTTGTTGTACATTGTGAGGTACTGCTGCTGCCAACCAGGGATGTTTACTATGTCGATGAAGCGGCGTGAGAAGGCCATCGAGTAGACCTCCAGATCTTCGCTCATATTGTGAGACTCGACAATCTGTCCAGGCATCAGCGTGAGAAGTGCTGGTGCCTTAATATTGTACTCCTCAAGGTTGACCTTGACAGTTGCTTCGCCCTTGACATATACGGTGATGATCGCGTGCTCGATCTTCATTGGCTCGGCGAGGTTGTATTTTGTCTCGTCGTAGGGGATTAGTGCCAGGTCTCGGTTGATTGAGAGCTTCTCTTTCGGGATGTTTGTCGAGTCAAGACAGATGCTGGCAAGGAAGTTATCAAAACTATTTTTCATTTAGTGACGATAGGTTGTTTTTTAGTTTAGGTGGCACAAAGTAACAACTATAATTCTTATCTCCCAAACGCCAAGCGACCTATAGACCAACAATAGTGGCTTATATAGCTCATTTTGTCTCAAAATATGTCTAATGAGCTATGGTATTGGGCAAAAACGGGTTTGGTCGAAAGGTTGAATATGGCGGTATTGTTGATAACTTAATGTGCGAAAGTTTGCTGTTGTTACACAATTTTTTGTATCTTTGGAAAAATTTGTGACTATGGCAAAATTTAGAGTTGAAGGTGGTCATCGTCTCAGCGGCGAGATCGTGCCACAAGGTGCTAAGAATGAGGCACTCCAAATTATATGTGCAACACTGCTCACCTCTGAGCGTGTTGTCCTCAAGAATGTCCCTACCATTGCCGACGTAATGCAGCTGATCGAGCTTATGGCGGCTATGGGTGTCAAGGTCGAGCGTCTCTCGGAGGATAGCTTTGCATTCCAGGCCGACGACATCAACCTCGACTACCTGCGTTCGAGCGATTATCACAAACGTTGCCGCCGTCTGCGTGGCTCGGTGATGATGATTGGTCCACTCCTAACTCGCTTTGGTGTGGGCTTTATGCCTAAGCCAGGTGGCGATAAGATTGGCCGCCGTCGTCTCGACACCCACTTCCTTGGATTCCAGAAGCTCGGTGCAGAGTTCAACTTCGACCTCAGCGACGAGTTCTACACCGTTGAGGCTAAGCGTCTCAAGGGTACATATATGCTTCTCGACGAGGCCTCAGTGACGGGTACTGCCAACATCGTGATGGCGGCAGTCTTGGCTGAGGGTCGCACAACAATCTACAATGCAGCCTGCGAGCCCTACTTGCAGCAGCTCTGCAAGATGCTCAACCGTATGGGTGCCAAGATCTCGGGTATCGCATCTAACCTCCTTACCATCGACGGCGTCGAGTCGCTCGGCGGTACGGAGCACACTATGCTTCCCGATATGATCGAGGTGGGTAGCTTCATCGGTATGGCGGCAATGAACCGCTCGGAGCTTACGATCAAGGATGTGTCGTACGAGAATCTCGGAATCATCCCAGCTCAGTTTGCCCGTATGGGTATCAAGTTCGAGCAGCGTGGCGACGATATCTATATCCCTCAGCAGGACCACTACAGCATCGAGAGCTTCATCGATGGCTCTATTATGACCATTGCCGATGCCCCCTGGCCAGGTCTTACGCCAGATTTGTTGTCTATCTTCCTCGTGGTAGCTACTCAGGCTAAGGGCTCGGTGCTCATCCACCAGAAGATGTTCGAGAGTCGTCTGTTCTTTGTCGACAAACTCATCGATATGGGTGCTCAGATTATCCTCTGTGACCCACACCGTGCTACGGTCATCGGTCACGACCACCGTATGCCTCTGCGTGCAGCAAATATGACCTCGCCAGATATCCGTGCTGGTGTCGCTCTGCTCATCGCTGCGATGAGTGCCGAGGGTACAAGTACAATCCAGAATATCGAGCAGATTGACCGTGGCTACCGTGACATTGAGACGCGCCTTAATGCCCTCGGTGCACATATCACTCGTATTGACGAATAGTTTGTTGTGATAACGGTGCATCTACTGCCGCTAACAAAATATTTCGCCAATGGACAGTACGTCTAAGTATAGTCCATCGGCGAAAAAATTGCCGAGCGTTGTATCTGCATCATTCTGACAACAAACGGCTTATGAAAAAAAAAGAAGGATAAATAGAAGAAATAGAATAAGTTAAAATAGATGTTTTTAGAGAATAACAAACATAAGGGTTGGATCGAGGTTATCTGTGGCTCGATGTTCTCGGGAAAGACCGAGGAGCTTATCCGCCGTATGAAGCGAGCGCAGTTTGCAAACCTCAAGGTTGAGATATTCAAGCCCTCTATCGACGTGCGCTACTCGGAGCAGGAGGTGGTGTCGCACGATGCTAATGCAATCCAGTCGACTCCCGTTGAGTCGGCACAGAACATCCTGCTTATGACCTCGGATGTCGATGTTGTGGGCATCGACGAGGCTCAGTTCTTCGATCCAGGTATTGTGGATGTCTGCCGTCAGCTGGCCAATAGCGGTATTCGCGTGATTGTCGCTGGCCTCGATATGGACTATATGGGTGTCCCTTTTGGCCCTATGCCAGCACTTATGGCTACGGCGGAGTATGTCACTAAGGTGCACGCCATCTGTGTGCGTTGTGGCGACTTGGCTCACCACTCACACCGCCTCACCTCCGACGATAAGCAGGTGCTGTTGGGTGCTAAGGATACCTACCAGCCAATCTGCCGTCATTGCTTTAACGAACTTAAAAACAAAAGATAAGCTATGCTCAAGGCTGTTGAAAAGTGTATAGAGGTGCTCCGCGAGGGAGGCCTCATTCTCTATCCTACCGACACGGTGTGGGGTATTGGTTGCGATGCAACAAACGAGGAGGCGGTAAAGAAGATCTACGCCCTGAAGCGTAGCGAGGATAAAAAGTCGATGCTCTGCTTGATGCGTGATGCTGATATGATCGTCCGCTATGTTAACAAGGCTCCAGGTATCGCCTTTGAGGTTATGGAGCTCTCGGACAAGCCTCTTACGGCTATCTTGCCTGGTGCAGTAGGTGTTGCCCCAAGCCTCATCCCTGAGACCGAGACCCTCGGTGTGCGTATTCCGCAGCACGACTTCTGCCAGGCTCTGCTTCGTAAGTTTGGTAAGCCTATCGTCTCAACGTCTGCAAACATCTCGGGTGAGCCAGCAGCAAAGCGTCTCAAGGATGTTGCCGAGGAGATTATCAATGGTGTAGACTATGTTGTTCATCCTCGTCTTGAGGGTAAGCCAACGCTCAAGCCAAGCTCTATCATCGCCTTTGGCGAGGGTGGTGAGGTGGAGATTATTCGTAACTAATCGTCTATGGCAAAGTCACTTATCACGCCCGTACAGAAGCGTTTCTCGGATGTAGACTCCTTTATGCACGTCAACAATATCTGGCAGCAAAGCTACTTCGATATGGGCAAGACCCACTTCTATCGCACGGTGCTCGGCACTACAGGTGTCTTCGACAAGCTGCGTATCATCACCGCCTCGACACATACCGACTACTATGGTCAGGTGCGTCTCGAGGACGATATCGTGGTGCGTACCGATATCTCACGTATCGGATCGAAGAGTATGACCCTGCACCAGTGCATTATGCTTGGCGACAAGGTCCTCACCGAGAGCTCATCAGTGATGGTGGCCTTCGACTTTGAGGAGCAGCGAAGTGTTGAGATGCCAGATGATTGGCGAACAAAGCTTGCCGAATATTTAATCACTGAGTAATATGCAAAGTGCTGAACGACATATAGATATCAATAGTTTTGACTACGACCTTCCTAACGAGCGAATCGCTAAGTTTCCGCTTGCTGAGCGTACCGAGTCAAAGCTCTTAGTCTATGATAATGGCTCCATTGCCGAGAGCTGCTTCTGCCGTGTTGCCGACCATCTACCTAAGGGGGCGATGCTCGTCTTCAACAATACGCGTGTTGTGCGTGCACGTATCGTTATGCACAAGCCATCGGGTGCTCGCATCGAGGTATTCTGCCTCGAGCCACACAAGCCTGCCGACTATGAGCGAGCCTTTGCTATGCGAGGCGAGTCGGAGTGGAGCTGCGTGGTGGGAAACCTTAAGAAGTGGAAGGAGGGCGAGGTTGTCGTAAACTTCGAGATTGATGGTGTGAACCATCGCCTTGCTGCAGAGATTGTTGAGCGTGGCACACGCGAGCATATCGTGCGTTTTCGTTGGAGTGCAGACCTCAGCTTTGGTGAGTTGCTCGAGCTCTTGGGACGCATTCCTATTCCACCATATTTGAACCGCGATAGCGAGGAGATTGACAATAGCCGCTATCAGACTGTCTATGCTAAGTATGAGGGCTCTGTTGCTGCCCCTACGGCGGGTCTTCACTTTACACCTGAGCTTATTGCCGATATGCGTGGTAAGGGCTTTGGTTTTGAGGAGGTTACGCTTCACGTTGGAGCAGGTACATTCCTCCCTGTTAAGGATGAGAACGCTGCCGAGCACCCAATGCATACAGAGCACTTTACCGTGACTCGCTCGACTATTGAAAATCTGCTAAATAACATCGGTAGTATCATCTCTGTAGGTACTACGTCGGTGCGTACGCTCGAGTCGTTGTCGGCCCTTGCATGGCGTATCAAGGAGCGTGGTGATGCTGAGGTGGAGCGTGTAGTGGGTCAGTGGGAGCTCTATGCCATCCCTGATGAGTTCACTGGCGAGCAGGCCCTTCGCACCCTTGAGAAGTATATGACCAGCCGTGGCCTTGAGCAGCTGAAGGCCTCTACGCAGATTATGATCACGCCACTCGGCTACCGCTTCCGCATAGTGTCGTACATTATCACCAACTTCCACCAGCCTAAGTCTACGCTCTTACTCTTGGTGAGTGCCTACGTCGGTGAGGATTGGCATAGAATCTACGACTATGCCCTCGATAACGACTTTAGATTCTTGAGCTATGGTGACTCTTCGCTATTGAAGGTAGATAGGAGTTAAAATTGTTCTATTTCGGTACTGCATAAAATAAATGCCGTCAAAACAATGGGGTTTTGATGGCATTTATTGTTTTAAAATTCATATATTTGCGAACTTTTTCACAAATATATATATCGTATGAAACCTCTTAAAATCGGAAACCTCACCGCTCGCATTCCCATCATCCAGGGCGGTATGGGTGTCGGCATTTCGCTTTCGGGCCTCGCTTCGGCCGTAGCAAACGAGGGCGGTGTTGGCGTAATATCATCTGCAGGCCTCGGCCTCATATATAGAGACAAGGCCCATAGCCTCGCTGAGGCAGCTATCGAGGGCCTCAAAGTTGAGCTTCGCAAGGCTCGCGAGAAGACTAAAGGCATCATCGGCGTTAACGTGATGGTCGCTATGACTAACTTTGCTGATATGGTGCGTACGGCAATCAGCGAGGGTGCAGACATCATCTTCTCGGGTGCTGGCCTTCCGCTCAGCCTCCCCTCGTTCTTGACCGAGGGTGCTAAGACAAAGCTTGTTCCTATCGTCTCGTCGGCACGTGCTGCCAAGCTCATCTGCGAGAAGTGGTTCTCGGAGTATCGCTACACTCCCGATGCCATTGTCGTGGAGGGTCCAAAGGCAGGTGGCCACCTTGGATATAAGGGCGACCAGATTTTTGATAATGAGTTTAGCCTCGAGAAGACTGTACCTCAGGTTGTTGAGGTGGTCAATAAGTTCGCTACGGAGCATAACTGCTCTATACCCGTCGTTGCTGCGGGAGGAATCTACACTGGCGATGATATCTATAAAATTATGGAGCTCGGAGCCCAGGGCGTGCAGATGGGAACACGCTTTGTGACTACTGAGGAGTGCGATGCCGACATCCGCTTTAAGCAGGCATATATCGATGCCTCGGAGCAGGATATAGAGATTATCCAGAGCCCTGTGGGTATGCCTGGTCGTGCTGTGCGTAGTTCATTTTTGGATGCTGTGCGTGATGACCTTAAGCGACCTAAGCAGTGTGCCTTCAACTGCATCAAGACCTGCGATGTGGTGAATAGTCCATACTGCATTATGCTCGCCCTCTTCAATGCCTTTAAGGGTAAGCTCGACAGTGGTTATGCCTTTGCTGGTGCTAACGCCTGGAGAGCTCAGAAGATTGAGTCAGTAAAGAGTCTTATGTCGTCTCTCTCGGCTGAGTATCACGACTTTGTGGAGCGTGTGAAGGCAAAGTTGTAGTCACAGAACTAAATAGATATGGGGTTATCCAGCGTAGGATAACCCCATATCTATTTATAGGAGAGGATGTTATAAACCCTCTTTGATTGTCAGCACGCCCTCGTACTTGAGGCCTACGGTCTCGCCCGATGCGAGGGTGTAGTGAGCATTGATCGTGTGCTTTACAGATCCATCCTCAAGCTTCTCGGCTCTTACGTCTGCCCAGCCATCTACGAAGCGGTTAAGGTCACCATTTGTCTTGAAGGTGATGTAGGTGTACTCCGCAGCTGAGGTCATCACGGAACCATCGCCGAGAGGATAGAGGCCTGATGGGAGATAGCTGCACTCGATAGGTGCATAGAAGTCGATAAAGAGAGTGCGGTCGGTGTATACATCGAAAAACGATACATAGTCGTTTCTTAGGCCATTTGTCTGGAGGGGGTGTACGCGAGCATCGAGATTCTCAGCGAGCATATATGTCGACTCAGGAACATCCTTTATCTCGCCAAGCTCCTCGTTGTTCTCTTCGTCTCCCTTGTTCTCCTCATCCTCTTTAGGCTCCTCGGTGTTATCCTCAGGAGTAGTAGGGGTATCATCGATAGGCTCGCACGCCACGACCATTGTCGCTGCCAGAAGCAGTGCTAATAGATATTTTGCAATCTTCATATTATATATATGTATTAAATAGGGCCGTCATATGACGGACCCTATGTTATATTTATGCCTCAGCCTCAGCTGGTGCAGACTCCTTGAGTGCCTCACGCAACTTAGCAGGGAAGTTACTCTTGATGTCACGCTCCATAGAGAGGATCATACTGCATATAGCACGTGCCGATGAGCTGCCGTGGCCAATCATCACAGGGGCGTTAACACCCATAACCTGGAGACCTCCAACGCTCTCAGCATTCATAGAGTCCCAGAAGTCCTGCTGCCAGTAGAGCTTTGGAACGATACGCTCGAGCACAGGACGCAACATACGCTTGAGGCTTGGACGCTTGCCGCCACCCAAGCGGAAGTTGATGCGATAGAGGGCCTCGGCCATCTTGAGAAGGCTGTTGCCAACAAATGCATCGGCAACAACAACGTCGCTAATCTTCGAGGTGAAGATGTACGATGCCTCGACATTACCCACAAAGTTGTAACGCTTGTCCCCCTTCATAAGGTCGTAGGTGGTCTTAGCCTGGGCATTACCCTTGCCCTCCTCCTCGCCGATGTTGAGTAGAGCAACACGAGGATTCTCTATTTCGAGTGCCGACTTAGCGTAGATCGAGCCAAGCAAGCCATACTGTGCCAATACCTCAGGCTTAGCATCGACGTTGAGACCTACGTCCATAAGCACTGCACGCTGGATACCCTTGTCTGGCGAAACAGTAGGGATGAGTGTAGCGAGCACAGGACGGATAACGCCCTCGATAGGCTTTACGACCTGCATTGAGCCAACCATCATTGCACCTGTCGAGCCAGCACTTGCGAAGCCATCGATCTTACCCTCTACGAGGTGACGGAAGCCCACGCTGATGCTTGAGTCCTTCTTAGCGATGAAGGCCTTAGCAGGGTGGTCACCCATCTCGATAACCTGGGTTGTAGGCACGATGTCGAAATTTGCTACTGAGCTACCGTATTTAGTGATGAGCTCTTTGATACGCTTCTCATCGCCAAAGAGCACGATGCGGCTATCCTTTCCGATAAACTTAAGAGCAGCCACAGCACCCTCGATTGCTACCTCAGGGGCAAAGTCGCCACCCATAGCGTCGATACCTATCTTAATCATAATTGAAGTATTGGGTTTTTAATGATAACAAAAAAGAGCACTACCGCTTTTGCGGTGTGCTCCTTTACTACTTTTGAAGACTACTCAGCAGCCTTCTTCTCGATTGCGAGCTTACCGCGATAGAAGCCGCACTCTGGGCAAACGCGGTGGTAGAGTACTGCTGAACCACAGTTCGAGCAAGTTACTACAGTAGGAACTACAGCCTTGTAGTGAGTTCTTCTCTTGTCACGTCGTGTAGACGAGACTTTGTGTTTTGGATGTGCCATCTTACAATATAATTTTTAAGTTTTATGTTTCGTTTTGCTTGCACCCTCTGCCTGACGGATAAGCCGATTGTGCAAACCTCAATATCTCTATTTTGTGCCTCGCTCCATCTGCTGCTTGAGCTGTTCGAGAAGCTCGCGGTTGTGGTCATCAAGAGCTACCACCTCATCCTCCTCGGCCTCAGCCTCGAGACGCTCAAACTCCTCCTCCGAGAGTTCGGTGAATGCTGCCAACATCTCTGGGTTGCAGCCACCCTCCTCGTGTACACGGCGGTAGGGGAGTGAGAGTACTATGCTCTCGTAGATATACTGCGTTAGGTCGAGCATATCCTCCGATGGTGAGATCCACATCACGTCGCCATCGTAGTCGTTGATCTCGTCTGAGAACTTAACAACGAGCTCGCCAGAGTAGTCTACCTCGATTGGGCAGTCCTCCAAGCAACGGTCGCACTCGCAAATTACCTCGCCAGTGATGTCGATCGATAGCTCGAGCATTGTCTCGCTACGCTTCAAGTCGACGTGTGCCTGGCAGCTACCCGACTTAATCTCCACGCGGTCGTATGCCTCAAATAGTGAGTCATCTACCTGAAAATCAAAGTCGTAGCTTCCTGTTTTAAGCCCTTTATAGGCTATTGTATATAGTCTAATCTGCTCCATTTCAGCATAAATAGCGTGCAAATTTACGATAAAAAACTAAAATCTGCAAATTATTACTATTTTTGTATCAAAGTTTTATGCACAAGAACAACAATTTTTACCAATATGCACCCCTATATTATCACTTTGGAGTCTCATTTTTCGGAGTTTTGGCGTTATAACCTCATTGTTCAGGGCGAAGTTATGCATCGTGGTACCCATTCTGCCGATGTTGAGTACAGCAGCATTGTTGCTCCGGTGGGTAGCGATCTCAAAACACCTCCCACGACATATCAACGTGGCGAGACCATTGTGATTGAGACTCTCAAGGGCGATGCCCTAAGGCTATACATATATATATTGCCTCACACGTTGCCCTTCTCGCAGAGGGTTGCTGATTCGCAGCCCTTTGAGTTTCGCGTAGAGATTCACCAAGGCAAGGAGTCTATATTCAAGCATCGCTATGAGGTGGATCAGTGGTCAGGATGCAATGTGGAGATTACTCTTTAGCCCATCTTTAGCCGCCCTTTGACCTCCCTTTCACTTCCCTTTGACCTCTCATTCGCTCCTCTTTGACCTCTCTTTCGCTCCTCTTTGATCACCCTTTATCCTCCTTGTATCCCCCCCCGTTATCCACTACGCTTAGTTTTGCCCCCGGGGGTAGAATAGCAATGGGGTTGTTCAACGTGAGTTGGACAGCCCCATTCTCTCTTTTTAGATTGAGATGTTCAAGATCTCGAGCTTGAGCATACCCGCAGGCACCTGTACCTCTACAATCTCGCCTACCTTCTTGCCAAGCAATGCCTTAGCGATAGGTGTGCCGATAGCGAGCTTGCCCTCACGCAAGTTAGCCTCGTTCTCAGATACGATTGTGTACTCCACCTCACGCTTAACGTTGTGGTTGAGGAGCTTCACGCGGCTCAAGATCTGCACCTTTGAGGTGTCGATCTTAGTCTCGTCAATGATGCGAGCCTTCGACAATGTGTGCTCGAGCTGTGCTATTCGCATCTCGAGGAGACCCTGTGCCTCGCGTGCTGCGTCGTACTCAGCATTCTCCGACAAGTCACCCTTGTCGCGTGCCTCGGCGATGGCTGCTGCCGCTGCAGGACGGTCAACCGAGATCATATGGTTGAGCTCCTCCTTGAGCTTGTTCATACCCTCGGCAGTTAGATAGATAATTTCGTTGCTCATAGTTCTATATTTTTTATATTATCTCTTTTCGGTATACATAAAAAAATAATGAATTCCAATCCTTGTGAGATCAGAACCCTTACAAATAGACCACAAAGGTAGACCATTTTTTCTAATTAACAAAATTTTTACACACAAAGTGTGTTAAACCTAAGGCTTTTCAATATGCCGCTTTAGATTATGCAAAATGCGAGCCACGACACTTTGTCGAAGCTCGCAAATATAGTGTTGTCAAGGGTGTTAACTCGCTCAAGAATTAAAATAGCTCGAGTTGCTCAGGCGAGGTGTTGAACGTGAGGCGGTGGTAGGGACTCAGTCCGTGGTTGCGAATTGCCAGTCGGTGCTCACGCGTGGGGTAGCCCTTGTTCTTTGCCCAACCATAGAGCGGATACTCCTCGGCAAGACGCATCATATACTCGTCGCGGTGGGTCTTGGCAAGTACTGATGCAGCGGCTATGTTGGCATACTTGCCGTCGCCCTTGACGATGGTGCGATAGGGTATGTCTAGGTCGGTTTTGAAGCGGTTGCCATCGATGACTACAAACTCAGGACGTGTGCTCAAGGCCTTGAGTGCTAGGTTCATACCCTCGATCGAGGCGTTGAGGATGTTTATCTGGTCGATACGCTCGGCTGTCACCTCCTGTACTGACCAGGCGAGTGCCTCACGCTCGATAATGGTGCGAAGCTCGTTGCGACGCTTCTCGCTCATCTGCTTCGAGTCGTTGAGTAGTGGATGGTAGAAGTCGGGAGGGAGGATTACTGCTGCGGCAAAGACCGATCCTGCGAGACATCCGCGTCCCGCCTCGTCGCATCCCGCCTCGATAAGCTCTCGTTGAAATGTTGTCTCAAGCATACTCTATAACTCTGTCTGATACAATGTGTTGTCGGGTGTGTAGCCACTCTCCTGTAGATTCTCCATATGTCGCAAAAGTGCCTCGCGTACAGATATCTCGGTGTCGTGGAGCTGATTGTTGACAATCTCCTTGTCGATGTAGCTCTCGGCAATATAGTTGCACATTGCCACGCGATATTTGTGGTTGGGCTCTATACGGAGCTCTACTCCCGTAGCGTCGGGTCGTCCCTCTGGTTCGCTGCCACGCACAATCTGATATGGGATGTTGGAGCGGAAGTAGGGGTAGTGCGACTCCTTGTCGGGGTTCTCCGGTGTTCCGCTGTTGTATTTGTCGAGGATGAATTGTGCCATTTGGTCGGCCGTCATCTCGCCAATGTAGATTGTCGACTGGAATGGGTCGTTGTTGAGGATGTCGACACGACGAATATCGCCTGCCTTAATCTCTGAGAGTCGCACGCCACCAAAGTGGTAAAATATGACCTCTGGGATAAAACCGTCGGGGTATGGGTAGCTTTCGAGAGCTTTCACTGTGAGGTTTGCCACACCGTCGTGCGTAGCATCGCCGTTAGCTCGTGCAACCACCTCGTTGAGCGTAGGGTCCGAGAGCTTTATCTTGTCAACAAGCTCTCTTGTTGCTGCATCCTCCTCGATTGTCGACATATCAATCTGCTCATACTCGACGCTCAAAATCTCGCCATCAGCAACGTTGAGCTTTGCCACTGTTGCGTAGCGTATATTCTTGTTATTCTGTGATATATGTGATGCGTTGTGCTTCTCGCTGAGTCGGTCGTGGCTATGTCCTCCAGCAATCCAACTACACGTTGTGGTCTTGTCGGCAAGCTGGCGGTCACGCTCAAGACCCATATGTGATAGTAGCACCACAAAGTCGCAATTTGTGGAGATCTCCTCGCAGGCGGTGATGGCTGTTGTGAGGTCGTCGCTGAAGGTGATGCCCTCGTACGATGAGAGCTTGCCGAGAGGGTAGCCATTGTTGTCCGTAGCCACAATGCCCACAAAGCCGAGCTTTACGCCAGCAACCTCTATAACCCTGCTCTCTACAAAGCTAAGACCCTCAATCTCGGAGGTGGCGTTGGCACACAGCCACTCAAACTTAGAGCCATTGATCATCACACTTAGAGCCTCTGTACCCTTATCAAACTCGTGGTTTCCAATGGTCACAAGATCATAACCCACAACATTCATAAGCTCTATGATGGGCATTCCACTCTCTGTAGCATCGTCGACATAGGCATTTCCCGATACGCGGTCACCAGAGTCAACCACTAATACTTCGCCCTTGTCCTCATAGCTCTTGACAAGCGTCGCAAGCTCGGGCATTGCGTCGATGGTAGCGTGAATATCGTTTGTTGCGATGATGTAAATGCTCTCGGTGGTTTTGCCACAGGCGACAACAAGGAATAGGGATATTAGTGAGAAAAAGAGAATTTTTCGCATAACTTCTTGGTTTTAGTTGCAACAAAATTACAAAAAAATCATTATCTTTACACACCATTTTATAAAATATGACTAAAAGAGAGCAAAACGTAGAGGTGCATTGTCTCAATACAGGACAGTGCTTAGAGGTAGAGTTCGGCACATCACTTTCCGAGCTCTTGACAAGTGTGGAGTTTGAGCAGCCCTATCGCGTGATTGCTGCTCGTGTTAATAACACCTATAAGGATCTCGGCTACAAGATTTATAAGCCTATCACTGTCGAGTTCTTCGATATGCGTCACTATGAGGGATATCGCGTCTTGCAGCGAACACTCTCGTTTGTGTTGCAGATGGCCACAGTTGAGCTATTCCCAGAGGACAAGCTCCGCATACGCCACTCGTTGGGTAGCGGTTTTTATGCCGAGTTCGATAGTAAGAGGCTCCTCTCTGCTCCTCAGATAGAGTCGCTCAAGGCCAGAGTGCGTGAGATTGTAGCCAAGGCACTGCCTATTCGTCGTGAGAAACGTCTTACAACTGAGATCAAGGCCGAGTACGAGCGTTATAACTTCGATGATCGTGTAGAACTGCTTGAGACACGTCCACACCTCTATAGCACGGTGAACTACTTGGACGATATGCCTGGATTCTTCTATGGTCCACTCGCTCCAGACTCATCGTATGTCGAGGGCTTCGACATCGTCCGCTACTACAACGGTCTCTATGTGGCACTCCCAGAGCGTAAGAATCCAGAGATGGTCAACGTCGACGTCAAGCTCGACAAGATGTTTGACATCTTCCACGAGTATCAGCAGTGGATCGATATTATGGGTGTACCTACGGTTGGTGACCTTAACCGTCGCGTTATGGAGGGTGATGCCTCGGAGCTTATTAAGATTGCTGAGGCCTTCCACGAACTCAAGATTGCAAATATAGCCCGCTCTATTGCCCAGGCTAACGAGGAGCGTGGCGTGCGTCTTGCACTTATCTCGGGACCATCGTCGAGCGGTAAGACTACATTCTCGAAGCGTCTCGGCGTGCAACTTCGCGTGCGTGGCTATGATCCTGTGCTCATCGCCCTCGACGACTACTTTGTGGACCGCGACAAGACTCCGTTAGGTGAGGATGGCAAGCCCGATTTCGAGGCTCTTGAGGCTATCGACCTTGCAACACTCAATGACCACCTTCGTCGCCTGTCGGCAGGTGAGAGCGTTGAGATACCACGCTACGACTTTATCTCAGGCAAGCGTCAGTGGCACGAGAAGCCTCTCAAGCTCTCGGATCGCTCGATACTTATTCTCGAGGGTATCCACGCCCTTAACCCACAACTCACGCCAGGTATTGCCGATGGCCAGAAGTTCAAGATCTACATCTCGTGCTTCACGTCGGTAGCTATGGACAACTTCTCGCGAATCCCAACAACGGACAACCGTATGCTCCGTCGCACAATCCGCGACAATGCTACACGCGGCAACAATGCTCTTCGTACATTAGGTATGTGGCCATCGGTGCGTCACGGCGAGGAGCGTCACATATTCCCCTATCAGGAGAATGCCGACGTGATGTTCAACTCATCGCTCTTCTACGAGATATCGGTGCTTCGTGCCCTGGCCGAGCCAATATTGCGTGAGGTACCCGATACGGCTGTGGAGTATGCCGAGGCAAAGCGTATGCTCAAGTTCCTCGACAACTTCGTCCCCATCTCGCCCGATGAGATACCTCCAACATCGCTGCTTCGCGAGTTTATCGGTGGCAGCTCGTTTAAGTATTAACCAAAAAACAACTATAAAACAATTAAGCTAAAATGAAAACCTTTGACAGCTTTGTAGACCGTCACGTAGGTCTAAACTCTAAGAACGATCTCCAGGAGATGCTCGCAACAATTGGCGTAGCCTCGGTTGAGGAGCTCTTGCAGCAGGTTATCCCACAGAACATTCGTCTCAAGAAGGCTCTTGATCTCCCTGAGGCAATGAGCGAGTATGAGTATGCAGCACACATCGCTGAGCTTGCAGCTAAGAACCGCACCTTCCGTTCATTTATCGGTATGGGTTACTATCCTAACGTAGTGCCTGCCGTAGTATCTCGCAACGTATTCGAGAATCCAGCGTGGTACACATCATACACACCATATCAGGCAGAGATCTCGCAGGGTCGTTTGGAGGCTCTTCTCAACTACCAGACAGCTATCCTCTCGCTCACAGGTATGGAGGTTGCTAACTGCTCGTTGCTCGACGAGGCTACAGCAACTGCCGAGGCTATGCTTATGATGTACGCTTTGCGTTCGCGCGAGGCTGTTAAGCAGGGTCGCAACCAGATCTTTGTTGACGAGAACATCTTCCCACAGACCTTCGACGTGCTCATCACACGAGCTGAGCCATTCGGCATCGAGATTATTCGCGACAGCTTCGATGAGTATGAGTTCTCAGGCAAGGAGTTCGGTGCTATCTTGCAGTACCCAGCAGCAAATGGTGAGGTACGCAACTATGCAGCCTTTGCGGCTAAGGCACACGAGGCAGGTATCACAGTAACTGCTGTTGCCGACTTGCTCTCATTGGCACTCTTGAAGTCGCCAGCAGAGTGGGGTGCTGATATCGCTGTGGGTACTACTCAGCGTCTCGGTTGCCCTATGGGCTTCGGTGGTCCAAGTGCAGGTTATATGGCTACACGCGATGCTTACAAGCGTCAGATGCCTGGTCGTATCATCGGTGTATCTGTCGACCGCCTCGGCAACAAGGCATTGCGTATGTCATTGCAGATGCGTGAGCAGCATATCAAGCGTGAGAAGGCTACCTCAAACATCTGTACTGCTCAGGCATTGATGGCCTCAATGGTAGGTTTCTACTGTATCTACAATGGTAAGGAGGGCTTGCAGCGTGCAGCACTCAACGCTCACACAGCAGCTCTCACTGTAAAGGCTGCTCTCGAGGCTATGGGCTATGTTGTTCGCACTAAGGCAGTGTTCGATACTTTGGAGGTTGAGGCTGAGGCATCAGTAATCCAGGATGCAGCACTCGCTCGCGAGATCAACTTCTACTATCCTGCTGACGACTGCGTGCGTATGTCGTTCGACGAGGTTACTACCGACGCTGAGCTTCAAACCGTTGTCGACATCTTCGCTGAGGCACGCGGCAAGAAGGCTAAGGCCGTAAAGCGTGTTGAGGCTGCAGCTATCGCTGAGGATGTTAAACGTGAGAGCGACTTCTTCACCGAGGCAATCTTCAACTCATACCGCACAGAGACAGAGATGATGCGTTATATCAAGAAGCTCGAGCTCCGCGATATCTCGTTGATGAACTCTATGATCTCGCTCGGCTCTTGCACAATGAAGCTCAACGCTGCACAGCTTATGCAGCCCCTCTCACTCGCAGGCTTCCAGAATGTTCACCCATTCGCACCTGCTGACCAGTCGGAGGGCTACCGCGAGCTTATCACAAACCTCGAGAGCTACCTGGCAACAATCACTGGCTTTGCAGGTTGTACACTCCAGCCTAACTCAGGTGCTGCAGGTGAGTATGCAGGTCTTATGATGATTCGTGCCTACCACCAGAGCCGTGGCCAGGGCTACCGTAATATCATCCTTATCCCATCATCAGCTCACGGTACCAACCCTGCATCTGCAGCTATGGCGGGTATGAAGATCGTTATTGTTGCTTGCGACCAGAATGGTAACATCGACGTTGAGGACCTCAAGAAGAAGGCTGAGGAGCACGCTTCAGAGCTCTGCGGTTTGATGGTGACATACCCATCTACTCACGGTGTCTTTGAGAGCCGCATTCGCGATATCGTTGACGCTGTTCACGACGCTGGCGGTCAGGTATATATGGACGGTGCAAATATGAATGCTCAGGTGGGCCTCACCAACCCAGGATACATCGGTGCTGACGTCTGCCATCTAAACCTCCACAAGACCTTTGCAATGCCTCACGGCGGTGGTGGTCCTGGCGTAGGTCCTGTATGCGTTGCTGAGCACCTCGTTAAGTTCTTGCCTACACACTCTCTTATGGAGACTGGCGGCGAGGAGGGTATCACAGCAGTATCTTCATCACCTTGGGGCTCTGCAATGTTGCTCCCTATCACCTACGGTTACATCCGTATGCTCGGCTTCGAGGGCTTGCGTCGCTCTACAGAGCTCGCTATCGTGAATGCTAACTATATGTCATCTGCCTTGAAGGATGAGTATCGCACATACTACTCTGGCGAGACTGGCCGTGTAGGTCACGAGATGATTCTCGACCTTACTCGCTTCAAGCACGACTACAATATCGACTGTGGCGACATCGCTCACCGTCTTATGGACTACGGCTACCACGCTCCAACCCTCTCGTTCCCTGTTCACGAGACATTGATGGTTGAGCCTACTGAGAGTGAGTCTAAGGCTGAGATGGACCGCTTCATCGAGTCACTCATCCAGATTAAGCGTGAGTGCGAGGCTGCAGCAGCTGCTGGCAATGCCGATAATGTTGTTGTCAACGCACCTCATACAGCTCGTGAGCTCGCTGGCGAGTGGAACCACCCATACTCACGTGAGGAGGCTGCCTTCCCACTTGCTTGGGTTGGCGAGAACAAGTTCTTCCCATACGTAACCAAGATTGATAATGGTTACGGTGATCGTAATCTTGTTTGCCGCTGCACCGAGTAATTTCTTGTGATAAGGGGCCGATTGCGGCCCCTAACAAAAAATGCCGTCATTGGGACGTACGTCAAAGTACTACCCATCGACGGCATTTTTGCCGAGTGTAGCACTCGGCACCCTTCTAACAAGAAATTTTTCGTGATAAGGGGTCATTCTCGACCTCTCAATTAATAGTACGAATGGGACGTACGTCAAAGTACTACCCATCCGTGCTATTTTCTTGTCGAGACCAAGCCTTGTCCCTTCTGCCAAGAAATGCACTCTTGCTAATTATAGAAAAAAGGTGTTCAACAATTATAGTTGAACACCCTCATCATTAAGCAGCCCTGTTAGACAGCTTCTGGTTTTTAAAGCTTGTTAAGCTCGATCTCGAAGTCTGACAAGACATTCATATAGTTGATAAATGCTTCGTAGGCTGAGCCGTAAGGGTTGAAGTATGAGTGAACATCGCCATCTGAGAACCACTTAGTAGCCATATAGTAGAAGTGGTCTGAGTTCTGCATAAAGTGCCATACATACTCGAAGTCCTTATTCTTAGCCTTCTTAACCTTTGGAGCCAAGGCGTAGAGCTTTGCGAATGCCTCGTTCTGCAAGTCGTTGCCAAGCCAAGCGGTAACGTCACGCTCCTCATCGGCCCACGACATAGCGTATGGGCAGTGCAAAACTGCCACTGGCTGCAACTTCTTAGCAGCCTCGCTTGCTGTAGCAAACTCAACCTCGCCAGTTGCGAGGAGTGCCTCAGGCAGAGCCTTCATAAAGTCGAAGATGCCAGTCGATGCCTTCTGGTGCTCGCCGAAGGTCTCGTAGTCCATAAACAAGTTGACAACATCGCCAGTCTCTGCTACGACCTTGCCAGCAAACTTATCAGCCGTAAGTGGCCACTCTGGCCAAGCCTCGTTCGAGAAACGGAAGGCGATATCGTCCGAGAGGCGGTAGTTGCGAAGCAACAAGCGGAGCTTATTGTCGTTAGCGTCGGTATAGACGAAGTTGGGCGACTTCCAACCGAGGATGTGCTTAGCACCCTCAGCCAACATAGTCTTGAAGCCCATACCCTCGACAGCCTTAGCGATGTCGTCAGAGTAGATAAGCTCGGTATTACGGAAGGCTGTAGGCTTCACACCAAACTCCTCCTTGAGCATCTGCGTGTGGAGTTTTACCTCGTTCTTAAATTCCTCAGGTGAAGCGAGTGATGCCAATGAGTGAGAATATGTCTCGCCGAGGAACTCTACGTGGCCAGTAGCTGCAAGACGCTTGAACGACTCGAGTACCTCAGGGGCATAGGCCTTAAACTGCTCAACAGCAGAGCCAGTGATAGAGAATGTGCACTTGAAGGCACCATTGTACTGCTTAACAAGGCTCTCGAGAAGTGCATTCATAGGAAGATAGCACTCGCGGGCAATCTTCTGCATAATAGAACGATTGGTGAAGTCGTCCAAGTAGTTGTGGTCTTTGCCCATATTGAAGAAACGATAGGTCTTCAATCGCCAGGGCTGGTGTACCTGAAAATAGAAACAAACTGTCTTCATATATTGATACCTTTATTATTATTTACACTTGTCGATAGCTGCCTGGTAGACATCCTTAATCTTTGTTGCGGCGTTGAACCACTTGAGGTTGTTAACCTCCTCCATACCCTTCTCCGAGAACATCTTTGCAAGGGCAGGGTAGGTGATAAGGCCATAGATAGAGTCGGCCATAGCGTCAACATCCCAGTAGTCGACCTTCACGGCGTAGTCGAGGACCTCGGCAACACCACTCTGCTTAGAGATGATGGTAGGCACGTTCGAACGCATAGCCTCGAGTGGCGAGATGCCGAATGGCTCCGACACCGAAGGCATAATATAAACATCCGAGAGCTGGAACATCTTCTGCACGTCGTCGCCCTTGAGGAAGCCTGTGAAGTGGAATCTATCTGAGATGCCGAGCTGTGCAGCACGGCGGATACAGTGGTTCATCATATCGCCTGAACCGGCCATAACAAAGCGTACGTTAGGCACTCGCTGCAACACCTTAGCTGCTGCCTCGATAAAGTAGTCGGG
>JAFYSI010000068.1 GCA_017559425.1 Alistipes sp. | reverse complement strand
TGGTAATTAGTTATTGCATTGGTTCTGCTGGGATGGGTTCGGACAACGTTCTCTCGAGAAGGAGAGTAAGGAGAGTAAGGAGCTGAGGGAGTTTAAGGAGTTTAGTGAGTTTAAGGAGTTTAAGGATGAGCTATTGCTACTCTCCCTAAATTCCTTAAATTCCCTAAATTCTCTATTCTCCCTACTCTCCCTAAATTCCTTAGCCTCACTAAGTTCTCTACCTGGATGTAGAAGAACCAAAGGGAAGTTGGGGTGACGAGTTCTCTGCAGAACTCGCTATGTTTGCTGTGTGTTGAAAGTTTCCTGGTTGAAAAACCCTATGTATTTCAACTTTTCAACTTTTCAACCTCGTCAAAGAGAGGTGATAGTGTCAGTGGAGTATAGTAAACTATAGTGTCAGTGGGATACAGTAAACTATAGTGTCAGTGGGGTATAGTAAACTATATATATACTTACTGAGATACTATGAGTTATAATGAATTAATATATAATCATTTGACTCATATAAACCCATAGACACTCATCAGTCACACACTGGGACTCTAAAAAAGTTTCCAGGTTTCCAGATATAGGGTTTTTCAACCTTTCAACTTTCAACATCAAGACTCTTGAGAAGCTTGCAAACAGAAGACTTGGTCTTATACCCCATCACGTCGGCGATCTGCTGGAGGGTCATTCCCTCCTCACGCAGAGCACGGGCCTGCTCGACCCTCTGGTCACGCTCCTCGCTATGCTCCCTGAGTAGGGTGAAGGGCACACGCTCGCCCGTAGCCTCGAAGTTGAGCGTCGGCGTGAAGCGTAGCTCGAAGGAGTCGTGCTTATACTCGCGAGGGAGGTAGTTGCCCTTGACGATGCATAGGTGTCTGATGTCGTGGCGTGTAGGGTCCTGACGTAGCTCCATCATCAGTCGCATCTTGGCCTCGAAACCCTGCGAGCCTATGGCGTTATGCTTCGACGGGGCGAGGCTCTCGGTACGCTTGCCCGTGTGGTGCAGAAAGATGATGAGGGTGTTGTACCTCACTGCCAGCTGCGAGAAGGCGTTGAGGAACGAACGCACGCGGTTATT
Source organism: Alistipes sp. (assembly GCA_017559425.1). Classification (GTDB taxonomy): domain Bacteria; phylum Bacteroidota; class Bacteroidia; order Bacteroidales; family Rikenellaceae; genus Alistipes. Next base: position 46,079 of record JAFYSI010000068.1, on the reverse strand, counting down.
CTCGTTCATAGGGCCTGTGTATAGGTCGGCAAAGGCGTCGACGATGACCACATCGGGGGTGTTGCTCTCGAGGCCTAACTCTATGGTTTCGAGCAGATTGTCGGTGTCGAAGATGAAGTGTAGTCCCTCGAGCTGCTCACGCTCGGAGTCGATTATCTGCATACGCATAAGTCGCGAGAGCGAGGCCTCGTCGTCCTCTGTGGATATGTACATCGCACGCCTGTAGCGTGTGTTGAGCGGGAAGCCTATGTAGTCGCTCTTGCCCGACACGATGGCCATCGCCAAGCCACGCAGCAGCGACGACTTACCCGAATCCGACGAGCCTACAAGGGCCACAACGCCCTGACGCGGGAGTATGGGGTCGAGAAGGGTGTCCGAGGCTGAGTAGTCGCGTTGTAGCATCTCGCTGGCACGGCTCACACGCTCGAGATATCGGCTGCTCTTTGTCTCTGTCATCATCTCACGCTCGTGGCGTGCCTCCTCATTCATCTCACGCTCGAGGTCGGCAATGTCAACGCCCAATGCCTCGATAAGGTTGGTTTTTGTCTCTGTCATAGTTTTAGAATTTGATATTGGGGTTTAATAATTGAATTTCGCTGCAAATATAATACTCTCAGATAGGGGTCGTTTTCTAAAAAAAATGGAAATCGTGCTTTTCGGGGTTCGTCACGTTGCAGAAATCTCGGGAAATTTGTATATTTGTCGTACGTTAGTCGCTCACGATAGGTCTATTAGAGCGATAGTGATGAGATAAACAAGCAAATAAACAAATAAACATATTTTTATTATGAGAAGACTATTCTATCTTTTCGTTGCACTACCATTGGTATTTGCAGCGTGTACCGAGCAGCCTGATGACAACCCTGCACAGAAGGAGTATAAGCTCGTGATCACCTCTAACAAGGTTATGGAGTTCCCCGCAGAGGGTGGCGAAGGCCAAATCGAGTGGGAGTGGCAGGAGGTTACTCGCCTCAGTTCAGCTGAGCCAACGCTCACTACCGAGGCTGAGTGGATTGCCTGCGGCCAAGGCTCTCTTTTCTCTGTAGCCAAGAACGAGGGTGAGCCTCGCGAGGCGGTCATCCGCTTTGAGCTCTTCGGTCAGGTTGAGGAGGTTGTCGTTAAGCAGTCGGGCGTTGAGCGTGCCGAGGGCGTTGTCTTCGAGGCTCAGATGTTGCGAGGCTCTTACTTTGGCGATGAGTACTCGGAGGATGGCAACTACTACATCTGCTTGACAGACAATGGCTTCGAGGGCGAGGAGGACTTCCTTCCAAACTCTACTTACTACTATGTTGACCTCTATGGCGAGTTGTTCGACGGCCAGAGCGATGGCTATGTCACACTCCCTCTTGGTGAGTATGTGCTCGACGCGAGCAACTCATCTGCTGCGGGTACATTCTCTGCCGAGTACTCAGAGTGGTACAAGACGGGTGCTACCGATGTCGAGGAGAACGAGTACTACGAGTCAGGTAACCTTGTTGTGACTGCCGAGGGTGTCACCCTTACTGTCGTTATCTGTGGCGTGCAGCACACCGTGACCTACTCTGGTAGCCTCGCTATTGTCGATGCTCGCGGTGCGGGTAATGATGTGGCACGACACTTTGCTGCAGAGTATGCTGTGGCAAACTATATGGGCGACTACTACAATCCAGGTGTTGCCGACAACTTCACCATCGTGCTCAGCGACTTGGGCTTGGATGAGAATGGCTGGGAGCTTCCCGATGCTTCATACTACCTCTTCGACCTCTACACCGAGGTTGTCGATGGCGAGTTGCGAATCCCTCACGGCACCTACTCATTCGACCTCTACGACACTTGTCTGCCAAACACCATCGGTGCTTCATTCACCAGATACATCCTTATGGATCAGTACGCCAACGACTATCTCGAGGAGATATACTTCGTCGAGGGTACTCTTACCGTCGATGCAGATGGCATCGTTGCCGACCTCGTTGCCGAGGATGGCACACACCACAACGTGACATTCGAGGGCGTGGTGACCAACATCGCAGACTACTCAGATGAGTTTGGCGGTGGCGGTGGCAGCGACGAGATTCTCTCAACATTGTGGGAGGACTGGTACTGCAACTTCAGCGGCTGCTCGATGGACTACACTTGGTATGGTGACTACTACGACGTAGGTTATGACAATTGGTTTTTGTACCTTATGCCTAATGGCGATGTTGGTGACGGCTTGCAGCTCGACCTTCTCTCGAACGATGTTGGCTTGTATGAGCTCTCAGGCGAGTATGTTATCAGCAACAGCCTTGAGAAGTTTACTGCCTACCCAGGCTATGCAAATGGTGACTATATGGAGGGTAGCTGGTACTTCAATGCCGACCTCACACAGTATGCTCCACTCGTTGAGGGCGACATCTACATCACCAACAATGGCGATACTACCTTCACCATCGAGATTGATGCCTACGACGATGCTGGCAACAACATCTACGGCTCTTGGACAGGCGTCGACCCTAACCAGGCACAGACTTTCGCCGCTAAGAGAGGTGCTCACCACGGCCTTAAGAACAAGTCGCTCTCACCAGCAGCTAAGCTGATGCACAAGCGCTAATCACTAATTTCCTTAATATCTATAGGCTGAGAGTTCCCCATCGTAACTTTCAGCCTAAAGACTTTATTAACCATATTATGAAACTATTATCATTGATGCGTGGTGCTTTGACAGCTGTTGTGGCACTCGCAGTTATGCTCGTGTCGTGCGAGAAGGATCCCGCGACAGAGTCGAGCAATGTCGTGCTCTATGTCGAGGCGTTGGAGGCTCAGCCTGAGGGCGAGACGCTCCGTGTTAACTACTCTATTGCAAAGCCCGCGGAGGGCGTACAGCTCGAGGTGGCGTGCAGTGCCGAGTGGGTGTCTGTCGATGTTGTCACTGGCTCATTCTTCGACCTTACCGTGGCTAAGAACGATACTGCCAATGAGCGTACTACAAAGCTTACGCTTGGCTATGGCAACGATACTAAGACATTGACACTCAGCCAGCAGGCGTGGGAAGCACCTCTTGTCATTACGGTCGATAGGGTGGAGGCTACGGCTGTTACGTTTAGCGTCGTAACACTCAGTGAGGAGACCACTTGGATAGGCCAGATTGTCGACAAGGCGTGGTTCGATGCTATGAGCGAGGAGGATATCTTCGACGAGGATCTACGTTACTACTACGCTATGGCCGAGGAGGGTGGCGTGTCGCTCGAGGAGTACCTCACCACTACGCTTAGCAAGGGTTCACACTCGTCACTGCGTATGAACGGTCTTGACCCAGAGTGGGAGTATGTAGTCTATGTCTACGGTATGAACACCGTGGGCGAGAAGACCACATCTATCTACTCCGAGGCCTTCACCACGACTGCCCCCTACCAGGGTAACGACGTTACGTTCGACTTCGACATCACCGTAGAGCGTGCCATTGCCCACATCGCCATCACCCCATCGCACGAGGGTGTGGCCTACTACAACAACCTCATCACCTATGAGGATTTCGAGACCCTCTACGCGAAGGATATCAACGTCGCTGCAGATGCGGTAATTGCCGATATGGTCGAGGACTACGCCTACTGGGAGTACACCCTCGGCGAGACCTTTGAGTACAACACCGACTACCTGGCTACGTCCTACGAGTTCGAGGGTATGGCCAACACCAAGTATATTGCCTTTGCCTGCAAGTGGAACGAGAAGTGCGAGCGTCTGAGTGAGGTCTCATTCGCGGAGTTCGAGATTGGCACAATCCCACCATCCGACAACCAGCTCTCTATGGAGCTCTCGGATGTTACCCAGTCGACATTCTACGTCAAGATTTCGACCACCAACAACGACCCATACGCCATCGTTGCCATCCCAGCGTCGGAGCTCACAAAGCTACGAGGCGACGAGGCAATCTTCAAACATATCCTCAACAACTACGGCACGTCGTTCCTCTACAACTACATCTTCGAGGGCGACATCGAGGGTACGTTCAGCGGTATGGAGGCCGACACCGAGTATGCCGTCTTGCTCTTTGGCTATGAGGCCGGTACGCTCACCACGAAGATCACTCGCGAGGATATCACAACCCTCAAGCCGGGTGCTGTGGATGCCTGCATCTACGACATCGAGATTAGCGACATCGACGACCGCGAGGCTCGCGTCACTATCAACCCTTCGGACTACAGCATCTGGTACTACTGGAATGTCTTCGAGGCCGATGCTACGGAGGATGAGGTGAAGGCCTACATCGAGAACTCGCTCAAGGGCTATTACTATGGCGACTACTGGGAGTTCAGCTACTACGAGCTCGCACAGGGCAAGGTCGAGAGCCGCCTCTCGCAGCTCACGCCCGATACCGACTACAAGATCGTTATCATCCCTATGCACGCCGACCGCTTCGCCTATACTGGCTCGATGCGTGAGGGTGGCTACTTCACCACTGCCGAGGCTGTCATTGCCGACATCCGTATCACCGCAGGCTTCGATGCCTACTACGATGGCGACGAGGTCTATGCCATCAACCCTCAGTACTTCAGCAACTATCAGGGTCAGGTGATTCTACCTATGAGCGTCGAGATCGATGGCGACTACGGTGGCTACCTCTACACCATCTTCACCTATCAGGAGGGCTTGGAGGACCCTGAGTAGTTTAGCGATAATACTCTTATCGACAACCTCTACAACGTGGGTGCTAACTGGTCGCCAGCCTACTTCCGTGGCCAGTGGGATGTGGAGATGATGATTGCCGCAGTAGCCTTCGACAAGGCGGGCAACCCAAGTCCTGTGTATCGTGAGCGTTTCATCTGCACACGCGAGGGTGCGGGCGATGCTCAGGAGTTCGTGGACTACTATCTCGGCGAGATTACTCGCTCGGCTCAAGACCACACCTACCTCGACCCAGCAGCTCCTAACAAGGGTGTAGCTGTCGTCGAGAGGCTCGTTCGAGAGCGTGGAGTAGCCTTCGAGAAAAGATAGCAAAAAGGCCAAATAGTTAAACTTTGGTCCTTAGAAATGGGGGATTATCGTGCCAAATGGGTGCGATAGTCCCTTTTCTGTGTTACAAATAGTCGTGTTCGTTGAATTTATTTCTCCCGAGAGAAAGTTTCGATTATCTTTGTGGCCTAATTTATATGAGTTGTATATGAACATTTTTACAAAGATTGCCTCTCTCGTGGGATGTGCGTTGATTGCTGGTGCGTGTAGTACTCCTCTGGAGGAGTCCTCTGCTGCCACTGCCGAGATTGGCGAGGTAGGCTTCGAGCTCGCTGTCGATGCTACGCGTACGTCGATTGCTGACGATGGCAAGACCACACGTTGGAGCGAGGGTGATAGGCTCTATGTATGGGCCGAGGGTGCTGATGGCTTCGCCTTCGAGAACACCAAGTTTATGCTCCGCTACTACTCAGAGAGCTACGACAAGGCATACTTCACCTCTAACATCGCTGAGATGGCAGATGGTGAGTACACCTACTACCTCAGCTATCCAGAGCCTAAGGCCGTTGTTGGCACCGAGGCTACCTATACGCTCCCTGCCGTGCAGTCGGGTATGTATGAGGGTGGCTACGACATTATGATTGCCGAGCCTGTCGTGGCTGAGGCGTTGACAGCATCAAAGAAGGTTGAACTAAATACTGTGATGCGTCACCAGATGCACGCCCTCAAGATTACCGTACCCGAGAAGGCCTCGAACTTCGATAGTAGGGTATACCGCCTTGAGATTACCTTCCCTAATGCTGTTGTGGGCGATGTGACCCTCGACGTTGCAAACCCCAATGGCGAGCCTACCTACACAAACACCTCTAATACCATCACCGTGGCTAGTGCCGAGGGCTTCGAGGTGGGTAGCGACATCTGGGTCTTTGTGCTTCCAGGCACCGTGTCGGGCGATGTGAGCTACAAGATTACTGGCCTTGAGCAGCGTTCCGAGGTTGCTACATACTCGTTCGAGCGTGAGCTCCGTCGTGGCCACGTCACACCTATCCGTATGGCTATGCCTCCATTCGAGAAGTATACAGCCTTCAACTTCTCGATTGGCAAGAACTACCTCGGCGAGGATTTCAACTTCTTCACACTCTACGATAATAATGGCACCAATATGGGTACTTACTATCGTAATGCCGAGAATAAGTACACTTGGGAGTACTACGGCGAGTTCGATGTTACTCCATATAATAACTCAAATTGGACTCTTGTCTTCGACACAGATAATGCAGTTGTCGAGAACTCAGTGAACTTGGGTACTCTCCGACCATACTTTGCACAGGATGTCACCCCCGTCGATGTCCCTTACCTCTTGTTCGAGGACTTCAACGATGCAACGGAGCAGGAGAGCTATGGTAACAACAAATACGAAGCGAGTGAGCGTGAGCAGCCAGGTCTTGCACTTAGTGGTGCTCTGTCGGGTTGGAATGGTGCACGTATCTGGGTTAAGCCAGGTGCTGCACGTATCAACTCACGTTACCAGTCCGTAAAGATTTTTGTGGCGTTCGCATCGTACCACTATGGTCGTCTCGATACCCCTCGACTCGGTAATGGCTCGCGAGGCCTCAAGCCTGGTGCGAGTGTAAACATCAAGGTGGATTTCGACGCTGCGTTGTATAAGCACACAAGCAGCTCACTATCGCTTACCAAAGGTGAAATTAATGTTGCAACGCATACAAATGCTTCGAACCCCATTGATGGTATCCCAACGGGTTCTACAGGTATTTCCTCTTCATACAATACTACGCTTGCCGACTTCGGTACAACTTTCATAAATATAGAATTGGCAGACAACGCTGGCGACAATGATTTTGGTAAGAGTTTCCCAACTTTTAGCGGCGATATGCCTGCTACTTCAGATACGAGACTTGTCTTCTATCCTACGCTCACTACTGCGTCGGGTACGGGTAATACCGAGGTGAATGTCTATCTCGACAATATAAGGGTTTCTATCTCGAAATAAATATAAATTAAAATAAATCAAGACGTTATGAAAAAGTTTTTTGCAATTGCATCGCTCTTTGCACTGACCCTCTCGGCTTGTGCTGAGAAGGAGCAGGAGGGCGAGCAGCAGGGCAAGGGACGAGTTGACATCAGCCTCGTGACATCCGCTGAGGTTGCCGATACTCGTGCCAACATCAGCTGCACAACCCCTGAGTGGGCAGACTTCGCCCTTACAATTGAGGGTGGCCGCGACTACAAGGCTGAGTACGCCTCTATCGCTGAGTTCGAGGACAACTACCTCTACTTCGGCTCGTACAAGGCCTCAGTGAAGGCTGGTGACGTTCGCAAGGAGGGCTTCGGCAGTGTTGCCTTCGAGGGTAGTGAGACCTTTGCTGTTGAGCCTCGTGCCAACACCAATGTCACCATCACAGCGACAATCGCCAACGCCGTTGTCAAGGTCGAGACCACTGAGAACTTCGAGCGTTACTTTGCTGCGGGCCACACCTTCACACTTACAACCGCTGCGGGCAACGAGTTCGACGTAACAGCTCAGGAGGAGTTGTTGTTCATCGCCCCAGCAGAGTTCTCTGTTGTTGGTACTGCTGTTAAGCAGGCGGCACAATCGGGTAAGGAGGGTGTTACAGTCACCTTGCTAGAGTTTAAGCAGAGCGATGTCAAGGCCCAGACACTCTACACCGTGAAGTTCGACGTTGAGACTGCTGGTAGTGCAACGCTCAACATCACTCTTAACGAGACACTCGTAGAGTCTATCGATATCGAGCAGGAGCTCAATGATAATGCACAGTAAAACGAAGCTAAAGATATGAAATCAGTAGTAAAATTTATGAGCCTTGCAGTGGCAACAATCCTTGCCCTCGGCTCTTGTGGTCACGAGAAGGTCGACTATGTTGACCCTAACGCTGCAGCTAAGGATAGTGTCGGCTACCTCTCGTTCGAGGGTATGCAGGCATCAGTAATGGAGGATACCGAGAATGTCGAGTCTACAACTCGCTCCGAGGGTGTCGATATCAACAACTTCGATGTGGTGATTACCGATGCCAAGGGCGACGCTGTCAAGTCGTTCAAGTATGGCGAGCTTCCTGAGGAGCCTATCGCCTTGGAGCAGGGTGTCTACCGCATTGCTATGTCGTCAGCTGATATGACTAATGCTGGCTGGGAGTCTCCAGTATACTCTGCCGAGCAGGAGGTTATCATCACCCGCAAGCAGACAACCACTGTTAAGGACTTTGTCTGTAAGCTCGCAAATATCAAGGTCTCTGTAGCCTACTCTGCCGATATCAAGGACCAGCTCGACCCAGAGTACACCAAGATGACCGTTGAGCTCGGCACAAGCTCTCTCGAGTACGCATTTACCGAGGAGCGTGCAGGCTTCTTCGAGCCTATCGCTCAGGAGAACACCTTGAAGCTCACCTTCAACTGCCGCTATGTGGGCGAGACTAAGGATATCACAATGACCAACGAGATCAAGGGTGTTAAGGCTGCTCAGTGGCGTAAGATCAACGTCGTTGTTCAGCACGCAGCTGATGGTACTGCCACTATCGGTATCGGTTGCGACACTTGGACCTACGACGAGGAGGTAAACTTCGATAGCTCTATGTCGTTGTTCGAGGAGGTTATTCCAGATGACTCTGATGCTCCAGTAATCGTTTGGGAGGGTCACGACCTCAACGCTCCATTCGAGCTTACCGACGAGATGTTCGATGCTGAGGGTAACTTCAAGTCGAGCATCAACCTCGATATCACCTCAACACTCCCTATCACACAGCTCGTTGTTAAGGCAGAGTCGGACAATGCTGACTTCGTGAAGGCATACTCTGAGATTATGTCTCTCGAGGAGGATTTGTGTGCTCCTGCATCCTCGGCTGCTATCCTCAAGATGATGGGTTACCCAACCGATGTTAAGGGCCAGACCTCTACCCGTCTTAAGTTTGCCGCTCAGGCAGCATTGCTCAAGATGTACGAGGGTACACACTCTTACCAGATTGAGGTTACCAACGAGCTTGGTGCTCGCACAGTAGCTACCCTCACTGTTAAGTATGGTCAGAATCTTATGCCTCAGATTCAGTGGGTTGGCTACGACATCGACAAGCGTCAGACAATCACCGTAGGTGAGGATACTTGTATGATTCGCATTACAGCACCTTTGGCTATCAAGGACTTCGAGATTGAGATTGTATCGTTGACACTCAACGCTCAGGAGCTCGAGGCTGTAGGTCTTGCTGCCAAGTTCAGCCTTGTTACTTCTACTGAGATGTTTACAGCCCTCTCAGGTCTTGGCTTCCCTGTGGGTGACGATGTCTACAACCAGACACTCATCTCAGAGGACCAGCTCAACATCACTAACTTCTTGGATATTCTCTCAATGCTCGGTACTGGCGACCACGACTTCGTGATGACCGTGACCGATATGGAGGGTAACACAACTACCAAGACCGTTATGATGCGTTTCGAGTAGCATAATTAAATATAGGAGATTATGACTATGAAAAAGCTTATTATGCTGTTGAGTGCGATGCTCGTTCTTGCATCTTGCTCAAACGATATAGATTCGACTGCTGAGATGGCCGTTGGCGAGGGTGCTATGCGTCTCGGTGTTGCTCTCAAGGCCGATGCTGCGTCAGAGGATGTAGTTATCAAGGTCTATAAGGTGGAGGCCGACGAGGAGAAGCTCATCCGCCGCTACGATGCTGTTGCAGATGTGCCAGAGTACCTCGCACTCCTCGAGGGTAACTACGTTGCTAAGGTGCAGGTGGGTAAGAAGCAGGCAGTCTCGTTCGACGATAAGTACTACTATGGCCAGACAGACTTTGCTGTTGAGGCTGGCGTTGTGACTCACGTCACTGTCGACTGCAAGCTCCAGTCAACAATCGTTGCTGTTAACTACGACGCTACCGTTGCTGAGAAGCTCTCTGAGGGCTACTTCACAACTGTTGCAATTGCCGACTCGTACGATGCCTCTCTAATCGCTACTGGCGACATCCTCTCTTTGACATTCGCTGAGAGTCGCGAGGGTTATGTTATGATGCCTGAGGGCGAGACATCGCTCTACTGGCACTTCGAGGGTACTCATCCCGTAGAGGGCGACATTGTCAAGGAGGGCCTTATCGAGAACGTTAAGCCAGCGGCAAAGTACACCATCACGCTCAAGTACTCGAAGGATGCTCCAGGTAACCTCGTATTCGAGGCTACTGTCGACGAGACTATCGAGGAGTACGACGACACTATGATCTTCAGCCCTGATCCAACAATCTTGGGCGATGGTTTCGATGTTGGCGAGGTGCAGCTCTCTACAGAGTCTCGCAAGTATAACATCGCGTCGTTGGCAGCCATCAACGTTATGACTATGACAGTCGATGGCGTGGAGTACAACCTCTTGAACTCTGTTCCTGAGGGTGTTACACTTGCCAAGAGCGACGATATGACCTACTCGCTTGTTATCTCATCATCGTTCTTCACCACGATTTCGGGTGGTGAGCAGGCTGTCGCATTCCATATCGAGGATGTCGATGGCGGTAAGATGTCGAAGAGCGTCATCTACAAGGTTCAGGGCGTGTTGCCATTGACAGCTGCCGACTACGACCTCTGGTTTGGCCGTGCTTCGTTCAAGGCTGTGGCACTCGGTAACCCATCGAGCGTTAAGGTTGCTTATAGTGCAAATGGCGGTGAGTGGCAGACAGTTGATGCAGTGTTGACCGATGATGGCAACTATGTTGCTGAGTTCAACAACTTCTCTGCTGCGACAACCTATGCTTATAAGCTCGTTGTCGATAACGAGGATAAGGGTAAGAACCTCTCTATCGCCACTGCTGCAGGTGCCGAGTTGCCTAATGGCGATATGGAGCGTTGGCACACAGCATCGTGGGTGCTCCCATATGGCCAGGGTGATACTCCTTTCTGGCTCACAGGTAATGAGGGTGGTAATATGGTAGGTGCTACACTTACTCAGTCATCAACAGATGTTCGTCCAGGCTCTGCAGGTAAGTACTCTGCACATCTCAAGTCGCAGTTTGCGTCGTTGATGGGTATCGGTAAGTTTGCTGCGGGTAACCTCTTCACAGGTACCTTTATGCTCAGCGGTATGGATGGTATCGTTACGTTCGGTCGTGACTTTGAGTACACCGCCAAGCCTAAGAGCCTATCGTTCTGGATGAAGAACAATGAGGGTACTATCGACCAGGGTTCACACGCATCGGGTACCGATATCTACACCGTGATGGTTATCATCACCGATGGTACTACCTTCTCTGTGAACACTAAGGATGAGAGCTCGTTCATCAAGCTCGATAAGCTCGCAACAACACCAGGTGTTATCGGCTACGGCTACATCACTGGTAGCGACTCGCGTGCTAATTGGACTGAGGAGACCATCAACATCACATACCGCGAGGATATGAAGGACCAGAAGCCTAAGAAGATTGTGGTATCGTTCACACCTTCGGGCTATGGTGACTACTTCTGCGGCTCTACAGAGTCGTGGATGTATGTCGATGATATTGTGCTAAACTATTAGTAAACTTGCGAGATAGTGGGGCTCTTCGGAGTACCACTATCTCAATACTCTATTTTGATGAAGAAAATCTATTTAACACTTCTGTTGCTTGCCTTGTCGCTTCCCCTCTTTGCTCAGCAGAGTGACGTGGTGGCTCAAGAGGTATCGGCGGATACGCAGTCCCTGGAGCTTACGCCTGCTGAGGCTCGTGAGCATCGAGGATTTGTCTCTGACGACTGCTTCGTGCCCAAGGGTCAGTGGATTCTTGGTGGTACTGCGTCGTTCTCGGCACATCGCAACGATAACTATAAATTTACGCTCATAAACGGCATCAACTCAAAGGGTTATACCGTCAATGTAAGTCCTATGATTGGCTATGCAGCGTGGAAGAATATGGCTGTAGGTCTCCGTTTTGGCTATTCGCGTTCGCTGCTTGCTATCGACAACGCAGCCCTCTCGGTGTCGGGTGCGGAGCTTACGATCGATATGTTCCACCAGCTCAAGCACACCTATGTAGGCTCGCTCTTCTGGCGACCATATATCCCGCTGGGACATAGCAACCGTTTTGCATTCTTTGCTGAGGTTCAGCTCAACCTGTCGGGTGGTCAGTCAAAGGCCGTTGCTGCAAGCAATGTTATCGATGGCTATCAGAACTATCGAGGCACCTATGCTCGCCAGTTTGGTGCACAGGTTGCCCTTCAGCCAGGTATCGTGGCCTTTGTCACTAACGATGTTGCTGTTGAGCTATCTATTGGTGTCTTGGGTGTCGGCTTCGACCGCACGCAGCAGACGAAGAACAATATCTTCGAATCTGAGATCAAGCAGATTGATACCAACTTTAAGCTAAACCTGCTCTCTGTGGGCTTTGGTATGTCGTTCTACCTCTAAAATCGCAGCACTATGAGAAAATATATTATTCTACTCTTCGCTGCTGCGTTGTCGCTCACAGCAGTAGGTGCTCAGGCTGCAGAGACACTGTCTATAGCACAGGACTCTGTCGTGGAGCAGAAGGGACGATTCCTCCCTCAACGTCAGCGTATCGATCGTAATATCGACCGCAATAAGTTCGTGTATAAGGGTGAGTATATGCTTGGTCTTACCGCTTCGTACGGTAGCCTCTCGTCGCAGGATGCCGACATTATGCTCCTCTTGGACAACATCAATCTCAGCCTTAGCCAGGCCACTGTAAAGCCATTCTTTGCCTACTCCTATCGCGATAACCTCGCTGCAGGTATTCGCTTTGGTTATGAGCTTATCGATGGCAATCTTGGCAATGCAGATGTCAACCTCGGCCTTATTGCCGATATGGATAACATCGGTATTTCGGACGTAAGCCTTCGCAACGAGAACTTTATGTGGTCGGTGTTCCACCGCAACTATATTGGTCTGGATCGTCGTGGTATTGTGGGCGTTATTATGGAGGCGGAGCTCCTCTTCAAGAGCGGTTCTACCACTATGTGGAGTGGCGACACTCGCAGCGATAGTCGCAACTTCGCGGCACGCCTTAACTTCAACCCAGGTTTGGGTGTCTATGTATTCCCCCAGGTGTGTCTTACGGTGACTGTTGGCGTTGGTGGTCTCTACTACAACAATATTCGCCAGTTTGATATCGCTGGTCAGGAGCTTGGTCGCAGAGACCGTGCGGGATTGTCGTTTAAGCTCAACCTTGCCGACATTCAGATCGGTCTGGTGGCACATTTGTGGAACAAAAAGAGGTAATAGGCTATGATTAAGTATTTTAGATATCTGTTTGTGGCCATTGCTACACTTTTTGTAGTGGGCTGCATTGAGAACGATGTCCCCTATCCAGTTGTAAAGCTCGACATCTTGACTTTCGAGGCTGAGGGCCTTAAGTCGCCAGCTACAATCGACGCATCGTCGAAGAGTGTGAAGCTCGAGCTCGAGGAGACTACCGATATTCGTCGTGTGCACGTCACTAAGGTCGAGCTTAGCGAGGGTGCTACTTCGTCGGTTACCTTCCCCGCCTACTTCGACCTTCGCACTCCACTCTACTTCACATTGAAGATGTACCAGGAGTGGGAGTGGACGCTATCGGCATCGCAGCAGATTGAGCGTTACTTCAAGGTGGATGGTCAGATTGGTGAGTCGGTAATCGATGCCGAGAACCATATCGCTACGGCCTTTGTACCTATGGATTTCGACCTTGAGAATGTCGTTGTCTCGGCCCTTAAGCTCGGTCCTTGCGATATCACCACCTACTCGCTTGAGCTTGGTGAGCTCACCAATTTCAACGATACGGCACGCTATATCGACGTTAGCTACCACGGTGACATCACCGAGAACTGGATGCTTCGTCTCGAGCGTCGCGACGTGGAGGTTGAGTTTACTGCCGTTGATGCGTGGGCTAAGCGTATCTGGCTCTCGGCCAATGGTCGTGCCGACTCTGAGCTCGGCTTCAAGTACCGAGAGGCGGGTGCTAATGAGTGGCGAGAGGTTGAGGATGTCAAGGTCGATGGCGGTAGCTTTACTGCTTGCGTTGCTAACCTCGATACCGAGACCGACTATGAGGTTGTTGCCTACTCGGGCGAGCACTTTACGGAGGTTGTTACTGTAAAGACCGAGAGCATCTTTGTGTTGCCTAATGCTGGCTTCGAGGAGTGGTCGACAGCGAATAATGTGGTCTATCCATTCCTTGCCGATTCTGCCCCATTCTGGAATACTGGTAACGATGGTGCTGCCCTTGCGGGTACTACGCTCACCGAGGCTACCTCTGATGTACGTCCTGGAAGTGAGGGTCAGTATGCTGCTTCGCTCCAGTCTAAGAAGGCTACGCTTATGGGTCTTGGTAAGTTTGCCGCTGGTAACATCTTCGTTGGTGAGTTTGGAGGCCTTCAGGGTACTAACGGTCTTGTTAACTTCGGTCGTCCCTGCTCGGCACGTCCTGTGGCTCTTCACGGTTGGGTGAAGTACAACTGTGGTACTATCGACGAGGTGGGCAAGATCCCTTCGGCACGCCCTGAGCTTAAGAAGGGTGACTCGGACGAGGGTCAGATTGTTATCGCTGTTGGTAATTGGACTGCCGCGGAGTATGGCGGTAGTGATGACTGCCCTGTGGTGGTGAATACGCAGATCGAGAGCACATTCTTCAACCCTCGAGGTAAGGATGTTATCGGTGTTGGCGAGATGATTCTTACAGAGTCGACAGATGGCTGGGTGGAGTTCACCCTTCCGCTCGACTACCGCTCAACAGATGAGGTTCCTACACACATTATCATCATCTGCACAGGCTCACGCTTTGGTGACTACTTTACTGGCTCAACACAGAGCTTGATGCTTGTCGACGACTTTGAGCTCGTCTACTAAGCGAGATATTACTATTATAAGAGTGGAGATATCTGTATGACGGATGTCTCCATTTTTGTTTATTTGGCGAATTATTGTAGCTTTGTACTATGAAACCAAAGATTGTTATCTTCGACTTCGATGGCACGTTGGCCGACACACGACACAATATCGTTGTGACGCTCCAGCGAACTATGCGTGATCGAGGTCTTGAGCTACGCACTGAGGAGGAGTGTGCCCAGACCATAGGTCTCACGCTCCTTGATAGCTTCCGCGTGATGTACCCCGAGATGAGTCTCGATGATGCAGAGGCTTGTGTCAAGCACTATCGTGATATCTTCTACCGTAGCATCGAGGAGTCTATACCGCAGCTCTTTTCGGGTGTTGCACCCACGTTGGAACGCCTTCGAGAGCTTGGCGTGGTGATGAGCATCGCCTCGTCACGTTCGTCACCCTCGCTCATACTCTTTATTCGTAGTATGGGCATCGAGCACCACTTTAGCCTCGTCCTCGGCTCGGATAGTGTCGCTAATCATAAGCCTCACCCTGAGCCAGTACTCCATACCCTCCAGAAGCTAGGTTTTGAGCCCTCTGAGGCCATTGTCGTAGGCGATATGCCCGTTGACATCTCGATGGCACGAAACGCCTCCCTATGTAGCGTAGGTGTCAGTTATGGCAATGCCACGCGTGAGGAGCTTGAGGCCGCAGGTGCCGACTATGTCATCGATAGCTTCGAGGAGCTCCTCGGCATCGTAGAGTAAAATCTCTGCACAGAAGAATAAAATATGGGTTGCCCGTGAGGACAACCCATATTTTCTTAATGCTCCGTGGACTACTTGCGAAGTGCCAAAGGCTTTGGAGCGTTGAGCGATGAGCCAGATATCTGGTCGCTGATATCGTCAGCTGTCACCTTGCCAGTCCACTCGCCAGTGATCTTGTTGCCACCGTCGTCAGTAAGGTCGAATACGAAGTGGTAGTTGTCATTCTCTGCCTCCTCCACGGTCACTGTACCCTCAACGATAGGAGCAGTCTCCGATGAGTAGCCCTCAAAGTCTGGAGTCACGTCGCCATACCAAGTGAAGTTAATAGTACCTGCGTAGGTAACAACACCAGTAAACATTGTGTGGTCTGCAACGTTGAGTGCGATGTTGTATGTGCCTGTTGGGAACGATGAGCGTGAGCCGCCAGTCTCAACAACGAACTCGGTAGTGAACATATCGCCGTAGCCGTCAGGATACTGAGTATTTGTAGCGTAGATCATAAGCATCCAGTTGTCAAATCCTGGCTTCATATACTCGCCAAGGCAGAATGCATAGCCCTGGGTCTCGGCTGGGAAGTTGTACTCGTGGTCGCCGTCAAGAGTTGTCCAAGGACGCTCAGGCATAGTCTCGTCGTTGTCGTTGTAGTTCACGCTGTTGATCTTACCAGAGTATGTAAGCGTAATCTTCACGCCGTTGTCAGCCACGAAGTTCATAGTGATGTTATGAGTGTTGCCGTTGTACTCCACGTCAAACGAACCCATTGTCACAAGGCCAACCTTCTTAATCTGGCCATTTTCGACATACTGCAAGTATGTACCAGTGAAGTATGAGTCGCCAAAGTACTCCTGAATGCGACCTGCATCAAAGAAGTAAGGCTGGCAGTAGAGATCTGAAAGTGCCTCGTAGACCACGTCGTAGTGGCCCGCAGCAAGAGGTACGCTTGCCTCGTTGTAGTCGTGGTACTTAGGCATAAATACGCGGCTGAGGTGGAGGTAGTAGCCCTTTTGCAGTGTGCCATACTCGTTGAATGTACCGTCGAACATCTCGACACCCACCTCATCGCAGAATGGGAAGAACCAGCTGCCCCAGTAACGCATCTGAGCCTCGTCCATATCGATTGTGACATCCTCCTCGAAGAACTCGTAAGCCGATGTGCCACCCTGCACAAACTGGATTGAACCAGTGTAGCGTGCCGAGAATGCGAGGTTGTCAAGGAGCATAAGCTCGCCCTCAACGGTGATAGTGTATGTTGCACCTGTACGCTCCACGGTCACAGTGCCGAGGATTGGCGATGTGATAAGCTCGCCATCAGCCACGATGTCGACATACGACGATGTAGGGTCGTAGCTAAACGCTGAGAAGTCGTTGTTAGGCTCGTAAACGCCATTTGGAAGCACTGGGTTGAGAGGGTCCTCGTCCTCTACGTTGTAGAAGTCGATAAATACCTGGATGTCACCATCCCAGTCGAGCTCTGTGGTGTTACCAAAGGTGAACTCGTAATTGCCTGCAAGTGCTGAGTTGTCGTTGCGATATACGGCACTCACCATCTTGTTGAGCTCATAACCCTCGAATGGCTTTTCTGGTTCTGGCTTCTCGTTCTCTTTGATGGCGGTAAACGTAACACTGTCGCGAGCACTACTCTTGCCCGCAATGGCGAGCACGTATGCTGTGTACTCCTTGCCTGGTGTGAGATCCCAAAGATATACCTCCTGGCCATTGACAAGGTCGCCCCTCTTCTCGATATCTCTGTCGCTTGGTACGCTACCGTCCTCCGAGCAGTAGAAGTATACCTCAGCAGCGTTGGTTGCAGTCACGCTAAATACTGCACTCTCAATCTCCTGGCTCTTAAGCTCGATCTTTACTGATGGAGGGCCTGCAAACTCAGGCTCCTTCTGGCACGATGTAGCAACCATTGCTACAAGAGCGAGTGCCAATGCTGATATATTAAAAAGTCTTCTCATAGGTTATAATAG
The DNA here is from genome assembly GCA_017559425.1 of Alistipes sp. Taxonomy (GTDB): domain Bacteria; phylum Bacteroidota; class Bacteroidia; order Bacteroidales; family Rikenellaceae; genus Alistipes. The sequence goes on along the minus strand of JAFYSI010000068.1, from coordinate 28,632 downwards.
TTTTTTCGGTTATACTTATTTTACCATATCTGCAACCTCTCCTGTGTATTTCATATAGATAAGCTTCTCAGTAGAGCCTGACACTACTGTGCCGAGGAGCGTAAAGGTGTATATGTCGCCATCTTTGTCTACCTGAAGCTCTGCCTCGGTGAAGTTTCCTGCGAAGTATGGGTTGTAGAGCGAGATGTTGCTATATGTATTGAGCGTGCCATCTGCTGTTGAGTAGATACCTGCAGGGAGTGCGTGGTTGCCATTGTCGCAGAGTGTTGGTGGTACAAAGAGGTCGAGGGTGAGCTCGTTCCAGTTAGAGTCGTAGAACTTGAGGTAGTACTCGCCAGCCTGGAGGCTTGAGCCGTGCACTCGCTTAGGCATATTTGTCTCGGGCGATACTACAAATACATATGCACCCTCTGGAGCACCCTCCTGAACCTCAGGGAGTGAGATGCCAGCAACAAGGCCTGAGTAGTTCAATACCACTGAGTTGCCATCAGCGAAGTAGAGCGTACCAGCAATCTCGTAGTAGATCTCGCGTGTCTCCTCGTTAGGTGTTGCAACAACGTTGAGGCTGCCGCTGCTAAATGTTGTGGTTGAGGTGTCCGTGAGTGTGAACATAAACGATGTGTATGCTGCACTAATCTCGCCTGCGTTAAAGCCTGCAAGAGTGTACTCGCCCGATGTGAGATACTCTGCACCCTCCTCAACATAGAAGTCGGCGTTGAGTGTGTAGCCATTCACCTCGTCGACAAATGTTACATAGTAGTTTTTCTCGGTGTACTTATATGCCGAAGCAGTAGTGCTATCAGACATAGTGTAGACGATGATATTCTTTGCGGTTGTAAATGTCAATTTCTCCATTACAACGTCGCCATTAAGGCCCTTAGCTGCAACATATACCTCGTAGGCAGTCTCCTCAGCAAGGCCCTCAATCCTGATCTCTGTAGCATCGATAGGCTCAATGGCAGTACCGTTCTTCATTACCTGATCGGCTGTTACGTCGCGTGTGCCCGCCTTAATGCATACATACTTAAGCTCAGTAACATACTCTGGTCTAATGCTAAATACGGCATAATCGTAACCAATATCCTCGGTGAGTGCTGCAGCAATTATAGGTGCTGGGAAGAGAGTGTTAAATGTAGTGCCCTCTACAACTGTGCCACCCTCGCCCTCTGCGGCAACAACGATAATATGCTCAATACCGCTCTGGAGGTCGTCTACCTCAACCTCGGCAGCTACGTTAGCCTCAAGAGTCTTGCCATTAGCGAAGATCTCCTCAGTAGTTGGCAACTCACCCTCAGGCATCTCGGGATCTGCAGAAGTCAAATCATATACAAGATAGCTAACTGTTGTAGCATTAGTAGTGGTAATAGTGAACTTTGCAGAGTTCACTCCAACCTCGCCAACAACGATCTCGATTGTAGGCTCGCTTGACTGTGACTCCTCGGTCACAGCCTCCTGGTATGCGTATGCTGTATATTTTGAGTTTGCACCAGCAACGTGGAGTATGTACTTTGTATCGGGTGTGAGCTCCTCAAATTTTACGGTCACACTCTTGTTGGCCTCAACCTCTGTGCCCTGCTCTAAGATAGTCTCCTTTGCAGGATAGGTCTCACTGCTCTGTGTAAAGATATAACGCACCTGGTCAGCATCACTCGATGTGATGCGAAACTCGAGGGTTGTGTCGGTAATAGATGTTGCCTCGACCGATACCTCACAAAGAGGTGTCTCGTTGTTTGGGCCATTTGGTTCAGGCTCATTGTTACAAGCCGTAGCAGCAAACATCGCCACCAAAGCGACGAATAGTTTGAAGTAAAGTTTCATACTCATAGACATTTTTAGGTTTTATAATTTTTAGCTTATTTTCCTGATTTTCGCTTTTCGCACCCCAAAAGTAGAATAAAAAAATAAATAAACAAAGAAAAATAGAGAAAAAATAGATAAAAAATAATTTTAAAAATTTGTTTTAAATATTTATTTTATGGTTTTGTGGATAAATATATTGCAAATAGAAAAAAATAATTTACATTTGCACAAGAATGTCAGACTACAGAGAATAACCAAAATAAATTTATACCATTTATATATATGAAAAGCTACAAAACCCTACTTTTCGCCCTTGTGGCAGTTGTGATGCAGTTTGCAGTTGCTTGTAATAGTGATGAGCCACAGCCAGCACCCGCCCCTGAACCACCTGTTGAGCAGTTGCCACAACCACTCACTGAGAGCCACACGCTCACAATATTTATGCAGGGTAACAATGGCCTTGCCGAGTTTATGGACTCTAACTTGCAGCGTATACTCGCCTCGTACTACAATATGCCCGAAGGTGACTTCCGCATCTTTGTATTCTACGATCGAGGCAACTACACACGCCTGACGGAGCTCTATATGAACGATGGTATGGCCAAGCAGCGACTTGTCGAGGAGTACGACACCTCGTTTTCGACTGTCGACCCCGATTTTGTGAAGAGTGTCCTTGCACAGGTCAAGGCTGAGGCACCTGCCGACAGCTATGGCCTTATCCTCTCGTCGCACGGTGGTGGCTGGGTGCCATCGCTCCTCTATGATGAGTACCTCTTCAAGAGCGACTCACGCAGCGAGGCTCCCGCAGCACAGCCTCTCTTCTATGGCCAGGATGACTACGACTGTATGGAGATTCCCGATTTGGTTGCAGCCATTAGCGATACGCACTATGACTATATCATCTTTGACGCCTGCTTTATGGGCAATGTCGAGGCTCTCTACGACCTCCGCAACTCGGCAGATTATATTGTTGCCTCGGCTGCTGAGGTGCTTGGTGCTGGATTCCCATACGAGATAATGATACCTATGCTCTTTGAGTATGATGACCACAGCCTACGTGCTATCTGTGAGGAGTATATGGAGTATTACAAGAACTCTTCGGGTACGGTTGCTCTTGTCGATTGCTCTGAGCTTGAGCCACTTGCTGAGGCTATGCGTGCGGTTATGGCCGAGATGGGTGAGCTTGATGCAAACGCTGTTCAGGCCTACGATGCCTTTGACTACCACCTCTACTTCGACCTGTTGCACTATGTAGAGCTCGGCGTTGAGAATTCATCAGCATTCGAGAAGGCACTCCGCGAGGCTGTGCTCTTTGCTGGTCATACTGAGACTATTATGACCTCTACGGGCGATGTCGATAGCTTCGAGCTCAGTCGCTCTTGTGGCCTCTCGTGCTATATCCCTCAGGAGGCTTGCCCCGCTACCGAGGCTGCTTGGCGTGAGACTGCCTGGGCAAAGGTGATACTTGAGTAGGGTAGCGACATAAATTGTTGAAAGGTAGGAGGATTCTTCGGAATTTTTCCTACCTTTGTCTTTAAATGAAAAGTTATGTCATTATGAAGAGATTGTTTTTAGCCGTTGTAGCCCTCGTGCTACTCGTGTCGTGTGCAGAGAAGATGACGCTCAGCTCGCCTGATGGTCGTATTAAGTTGGATTTTAACCTTACTGCCGAGGGTGTGCCCACCTACTCGTTGATGTTCGATGATGAGACCATTGTCGAGCCATCGTGCTTAGGTGTAAAAACTAAGGAGTGTGAGTATGTCGCAGGCCTCAGTGTGAAGAGCGTTGAGCACTCGTCGGGTGATGAGGTTTGGCAACCAGTGTGGGGCCAATTTGCCGAGATTCACGACCTCTATAACGCTATGTGCGTGACACTAGCAACAGCCAACGGCCGAGAGTTCAGTGTCGAGATGCGACTCTATAACGATGGTCTCGGTATACGTTATCTGCTTCCTGGTCAGGGTGTTGCCAATATCACTGGCGAGCAGACTGAGTTTCGTATGGCTGGCGACTACGCAGCCCACTGGATGGCGGGTAGCGACGACGATGCTGAGTTCGACTATATGCACACGCCATTAAGCGGCATCACACCCGAGAATATGCAGCTCTCGGCGGGTCATAATCGCGATATTATCCGCTGTGGTGTGGCTACTCCCGTGGCAATGTCTAGCGAGCGAGGTACACATATCGCCATCCACGAAGCAGCTCTTTGGGAGTATCCAGGTATGGCCTTGTCGTATGATGCAGAGAGCAATACTTTTGCTGTGGAGCTCTCTGGAAATGAGGGTGTTAAGAGTGAGGTGGAGCTTCCGTTCGTCACGCCCTGGAGAGTGGTGATTGTGGGCGATAGGGCGGGTGCTCTTGTCGAGTCAACGCTTGTTCTCAACCTCAACGAACCCTGCAAAATCGAGGATACGTCGTGGATTAAGCCTATGAAGTATGTCGGCGTATGGTGGGAGATGCACCTCAAGGAGTCTATCTGGGACCGTGATGGAGAGTATCCTCACTGTGCAACGACCGAGAATGTTAAGCGTTATATCGACTTTGCTGCCGAGAATGGCTTTGGTGGCGTTTTGGTCGAGGGTTGGAACTATGGCTGGGGACGTGGTGAGAGGTTTGATTACACGCAGCCATACTCCGATTTCGATATCGAGGAGCTCTGTCGCTATGCCGAGGAGCGAGGTGTGGAGATCATCGGTCACCACGAGACATACGCCAATGTGGATAACTACGATGAGCAGATGGGTGCTGCATATGCCTACTACGCCTCGCTTGGTATAAATAGCGTTAAGACGGGATATGTGGGCTCTATCGCGGGTCGTAACCACTACGATCGTTCGATGGTCGACCACTATAACCGTACCGTGGTGGAGGGTGCTGAGCATCAGCTCTGTATCGACATTCACGAGCCTATACACTCTACGGGTATCTGCCGCACATATCCAAACCTTATGTCGGCTGAGGGTATGCGTGGCCAGGAGTGGCACGCTTGGCACTCGGGCAACTCGATAGACCATAACCCTACGTTGCCATTTACGCGTAACGTGGCGGGAGCTATGGACTTTACACCTGGAATCTTCGATCTCCGCTACCACAACACTGTGAATAGTGCTGCAGCAACGGCTGATGGCTCGGTGAATAAGGATTATGACTACCGCTACTTCGTCAACTCTACGCTTACGCACCAGCTGGCTCAGTATGTGGTCTTCTATAGCCCAATCCAGATGGTTGCCGATCTCCCTGAGAACTACCGCCAGCACGAAGATGCTCTGCAGTTTATCCGTGATGTGCCTGTCGACTGGGCAGATACTAAGTGCCTCGATGCAGTTGTTGGCGACTATGTTGTTATCGCCCGCCGCGATAAGCACTCTGATGATTGGTACGTCGGAGCTATCACCGACGACACAGAGCGTGTTGTAAGCCTCAAGCTCGATTTCTTACCAGTTGATCACATCTATACCGCCACCATCTACCGCGATGGTGACTTAGCTGGCTGGAATACCGTGCCAACGGACTATGTCATTGAGCAGAAGAGTGTTACCTCAGCCGACACTCTCGATCTTCGCCTTGCTCCCGGCGGCGGCTTCGCTATCGCTATAAAGTGGTAGGGTAGAGTGTAGATATAAAAAAGATGTTGTTCGTTCGGGCAACATCTTTTTCGGTTTAATAGGTCCACCTATCCTTGTCAAATTCCTGGGATGTTGTGCGGAATTCGCGGATGATTTTGTTGTGTGCGTTGGTGATGGTGATAGTGAGCATTGGCTGCTCAATGTCGCGTTCAAACGACACATAGCGGTCGTAATGATATCTTCTCCCTGTATAGGTGTAGACCTCCCAGCCGCTGCTTATATAACCTCCATCGCGGAACTGTACAATCTCCTTTGTCGAGGGCTTAATCATAAAGTATAGTGGCTCTATGGCTCTTAGTATCTTGCATTTAGAGTGAAACTCGCTCGATGCATCTCGATATACCCCATTCTCAAGACGATAGATTCTTCTAAATGCTGGGCAGTCTCGTTGGCTGCCGGCAAATGGCGTGAGGTCTGTAATCATCTCATCGGTGCCGTCAAAGTCGAGGTCGGCAAAGAAGAGCAGCTCCTCCGAGGCATAGATCACGCGATCGGTCATCTCGGGATGGAACTCTGCCGCGTTATAGTCGAGACTGCCTACGCGTCCTATATTTCCCTTAAAACGGAGCTCTCCCCTCTCAATAAGCTTGAGTGTAACGTCGTATTGGTCGGCCCATCCCTGGGCAGGTGTGAGCGAAAAGTTGTACTCTGTGTCGAGCGTAGTGCTATCGCCTTTGACGCTGTAGACCTCTGTTGTGGCCTGAGCATAGCCGTCGTGGGTATTTACAAAGATCTGCCCCTTTGAGGCTTTGAACTGAGTGCAGTTGTCAATAGCGAGGTAGGGACCATCGACTCTCTGCACGAGACCGTTGTCTTGTATCTCATATACAGCGTAGTAGTTGCCCTGCTGGCCACGATACCAGTCGCTCACTAGTAGCTCCTCCTGGCCATCAAAGTCGGCATCGAAGAGCTGAAATGAGGCGTAGTAGTTGAGTGGAGAGTCGGTGTAGAACTCCTGCTCAGGTGTCGTAGTCGAAATAGTGTGCACGTCGCCATCGCGATGGCCCTCGAAGCCCTCGGCAAAGGTGATATGATCGGTGTGATAGCTGTTGTACTTCTCCTCCTCCCTATATTGGAAGCTCTCGTTGGTCACCGTGTCGCGAAAGTTTGCCACGAGGAGTCCTGTCTCAGTGCGTGGGCCGAATGGCTGCCAGAGCATAGTCACCTCGTAGCGACCGATGGGCTCGCTATATTTGAGATATACGTTTATATCCTGTCTCTTCTCGACGAGTGTATCGAGGTATTCTTGCCAGTCGTTATGGCTGTTTGCACCGCAGCTTGTGAGAATAATAGCCGATGCTATAATTGATGCTAATTGCCAGAGTCTCATAGTCATTGTTTGTTAAGGTGTGAGTAGCGTACGTAGCCCCACCAGTTGTCTTCATAATCCTCTTTCGATACTTCGAAATAGCAAATCTTTTTGCCATCCTTGTCGTGAACCTTTATGTGTGCATATCTCTCTGGTTCGCTCTGCTCAAAGGTGCATTCGATGCGACGGTGGTAGTAGTAGTTGCCATCCTCGAACTTGTATACATCAACATTGTGGTAGAAACCAGCGATGTTATAGTGGTATATTTCGCGTGTCTTGGTGTCGATGCTCCAACCCGTAGGGTCAATCATCTTGAATACTTCGCTCTTGGCGTGAAACTCCGCTGTTGCATCGCGATACTTGCCATCTTCAAGCCTATAGATCAGCGTAAAGCCCTCGCAGTAGCGTTGTGATCCTGCCTCGGGGATTAGACCTGTGATAAGCTCCTTTGTGCCGTCGAAGTCGAGGTCGGCAAAGAAGAAGAGGTCGTCGGGAGCTGTCACGAAGGTAGCATAGTGGTCGTAGGGGTACTTCACTCTGTTGCCCGCATATCTATCGCCCTTGTATGTGCAGCCTCCATAGAAGGTGAATGGCTCGCAGTCGCAGTGCGATATGCGTAGCACCACGTCGTGATAAGTGAGATGGTTGTGTCGGAACTTGAGTGTCGACTCTCTCTTCCACCCCTCGATGTAGACGTAGTTGTCCTCAAAGTTGAGATACTCGTAGCAGAAACTACGAGACAAGACTCTGTTGATATCTATGATTCGGTCACGAACCTTGCCGTCGCCACAGATAACCTCCTTTATGATAAGCCAGTTACTCTTTGTGGGGTGCTTGCAAACAAGGTCTTGATAGTCGCAATCGTTCCAGTTGGGGTTGTGGCCAATAGAGAGTAACTCCTTCCACACTCCATCCTTGTATGTATAGACGATATATGAGCCATTTAATGTCATTCCTGCCGTAGTCCATAGTCCCAGCTCGTCGCCTCCATCGCCGTCGAGATCTCCCTCGTTAGTGAGCTCCGAGATGATTCCTAAGTCTTGGCCATCTATTTGGCTGATATTGCCCGAGAACTCCATATGGTAGTTGTCCTCAGGGCCTATGTAGATATCATCGTTGTCTGTAGCTGTGCCTGTTATGCTGTTTAGATAGTAGGCCTCACCTCTATCCTCGTTGCCGTCGCCATCGAAGTCGCCACTTATTGAGCCAACTAACTTACCCCTCTCAAATGAGAGTTTCCACTCGCTCTTTGTTGTAGCTCCTGTGCGACTATATGTGGTGTCGGCATCGTCCCATACGGTGACCGTAAGAGTCTTGGGATCGAAGTCAAAATCTACGTTGACGTTGGCATTCTCTGTGCCACACACGTTCATAAAGTAGCCGGGACGCTCCTCCTGACCATCAATCTGTCCACTCTCGTCGTAGGTGAAGTACTCCTCAACGCTTGGCACAAATCCAAACGTTTTGGGCAAGAACTCGGGGTGGTAGGTAATCTCGCCATCCTCGATTGAGACTACTGCGATGCTGTAATACCAACTGCTGCTCATACCGCGACAATAGCCCTTGAGGACGTAGTAGTTAGTGTCACCGTGCTTGAAGTCCCATATTTCGACTATTCCTCGTGGGTAGCGTACGTCATTGAGGAAAGGTATATAGTCTACTTCGCCATCACTACTCATATACTGAAAATAGTTTTTGTCGTCGCTCATCGTACCACCGCCATATATCCAGAAGCTGTAGAACTTTGTCTTGGTCTCGGGGAATGATGTGATTCTCACGTGGTTCTGCAGCTTGGGCATATCGTTGTTGTAGGTCTCGGGATATGTGAGGTAGTGCTCAAGACGCTTGATAAATACTCTCTGCAACGAGTCTGTTGCCGAGAAGCCCTCAGAGCAGTTGCGAGAGGCAAGGAGTAGTGTGGTAAGCTCTTTGTCTATACTCTTTATCTTCGGTCTTGATGTTTTTGCACTCTCCTGAGCCGATGCAATGTTGCTGCACTCGCCAATTGCTACGGTGGCGAGAAGGCCGATAGCAATCAATAGTATAGATGTTAAACCCTTGCGTATCATACTGCAATCTCTTTGTTTAGTTGGCTTTTGTCTGTTGTTGTCTCTCGCTTGGTGTATTGTCCTCGGCTGCAACTTCCTCCAGGATCTGTTGGTAGTGATATGAAAATAGATGTATTGCCTCTCTTAAGATCTCAATCATCTCGCCAGCTGTCTCCTGTAGCTCGTTCATATATTTTATTCGGTTCTGTACTTCGAATACAACGCCCGTACCGATATACTGGTATATGCGGATTTGGAGGATGTTTGCCATAGTGTTGTTTGCTGCAATGGCCACAAAGTGCTCGCTATAATTTTGTAATGACTCTTGTGCGAAGCCTACCGAGAACATTACTCTCGAGTTTGCGTAGCGAACAATGTATTCGGCATCGTTTATATCCTTTAACTCTATATACTCCTGCTTGCCACTGCTCCTGTTGCTATTGTCACGCAGCTTAATGATGTTCCAATGGTGATCCATCTCTGTGCTGCATTGCCAATCTCCTCGATCTGTTGAGTCTTTGTCATAACCCATCTCTTATGCTCGTTGTCGTTGGCAACAAATTCGTTGCAGGTGATGTTGAATGCTGGCTCGCACTCTGTAAGCGAACATATCACTCTGCCGTGCACGTGTTTGCTATGTCTGCAGTCGTTGCAAATCTCGATTCTTTGATCTCTCATAGTGTTACTCTTTTTAGTGTTGTAGGTAGAGTTTTTATGTCGGTTAAAATTCGAGCCTGAAGCCACGTTGCTTGAGCTCTGCGTACTTCGCGGCGTTGAACTTATACTTTGTTGCAATGCGTCGTGCCGTACCCTCTCTGCGTGGCTCTGCCTCGGTGAGGATGCCCAGTTTGAGCATCTTGTTGGCGAAGTTACGGCGGTCGAACTTAATGCTGAGAATCGCCTCATAGAGGTTTTGTAGTTCGGTCATCGTGAATACCTCGGCGAGGAGCTCAAAGCCTATTGGCTCGAAGCAGATACGCTCCTTGAGACGCTCCAGAGCGAGTTGAAGTATTTTGTCGTGGTCGAAGGCAAGTGCCGGTATCTCCGTCTGTGAGAACCACTGTGCCGCATTAGCATCGTCGCCACCAACAACATCTGCCAGGCGTACAAGGGCGTAGTGTGCCACGGTTATTACCCTTTCGCGAGGATCACGTTCCACGTCGCTGAAGGTGTGGAACTGCTCGACGGTTACACCTTTGAGTCCTGTCTCCTCCTCGAGCTCACGTCGTGCACACTCCTCGGCACTCTCGTCGATACATACAAATCCTCCTGGTAGTGCCCACTTGTTTTTGTATGGCTCGATGCCTCGCTGGATGAGCAATATCTTGATACTCACGCCATCAAAGCCGAAGATGACGCAGTCGGCCGTTACGGCTGGATGCGGATATTTGTAGCAGTAGTTTAGTTCGTTCATCGTCTTGTGTGTTGATTTTACGCAAAAGTACAGATACTTTTTGAATTATCAAAATAAAATGCGTTAATTTTACGCAAAATTTTCTCTCTTTCCTGGCTGTAGTTACATACAAAAATAGGGCTGCCCAACTGTGTGTTGGACAACCCCATTTCTTCATCTTCTACTCTTACTTTCTCCTTAGGGCCAAGACGAGAAGCAGTATCGCTGTAGTAGCGTGTAATAGACCTTTCCCTATATCCGCTACCTCTCTTTGACTCTGTTTTGTCTGTTATCCTCGCTATTGTGGATGCCCAACGTGTCATCGATAAAGTTCTCGAGCGAGAGCTCTGTCGCCATTCCTATCTTCTGGCGGAAGCGGTGACGGAGCATCAAGACGCTTCGTGGGGCTATGGCCAGCAGCTCAGCAATCTCCTTGTTGTCTTGCTTTAGCACGATGAGCATCGAGAGTATCTCCTCACGGCGTGTGATAGATGGTACCCTCTCACGCAGGCGGTGTAGGAAGAGTGGGTACAGCAGCTCGAAGCATTGGCGGAACTTCACCTCGCCACCCTCCTTGAGGATGTGTGGTGTTAGCGTCTCCATCTCCTTACGGTTGTCGGTGCTCTTCAAGAACTCTTCGATCTCCTGTGTGACCCTCTCCTTCTCTGTGTTTGACTCTTTGAGCTCCTGTGTAAGCCGCTCGAATTGCTCGTTTGCCCTCCTCATCTTTGTTGAGTATCGTCTCTTTTAGAGTATGTAGAGCACTACCATTGCCGCTATTGCCGCGAGTGAGATTGTTGCACACACTACAAACCATAGACGTTGGTTGGTTGACTTGAGCTGTGCAATCTTTAGCTCCTGCTTCTCCTGCTTGGTCTTGAGGTCGACGATGCTCTCTACAAGGTTGAACTTCATCTGCTTTGCCTTGTATGCGTTTTGCTCCTGGAGAAGTAGCTCGGTGTATTGCTCGGCCTTGATATGGTTCTTGCTACGAAGATAGTGGTTGAGTATTGGCTCGTAGTCGAGACGAATGTATATTGGCGAGTCACCCGTGTGGAGCAGTGTGTAGAGGCTGTCGAGCATTATCTCGGCCTTTGGGGTGTTCTCCTCTCTGAGGTATGTCAGTGCAAGCTGGTGGTAGGCTCGTGCACGGTTAACCACCGTTCCTTGTTCTGTTACCTGCTCCAGCTCCTCGATGCCGTGTTGTAGCGAGTCGCCACCCTTATCCGTCAGAAGAGTGCCGTTTAGGAGGTTTACGTCTACCATACCGCTGTTGTAGGGCAATGTTTGGCAGAGTGTGCGTGCCTTGTAGGTGTAGTGGGCCACCGAGTCACGCTCGCCAAGTTGGTGGAGAGCACGACCCTTGTTGATGTATGTCTGTGCCGAAATCATAGGATTCTCGACGCTCATACCACGCTCAACACGCACGGCCTCCGAGGCGTATAGGTTGGCATACTCAGGTATGTCGTAGTAGAGGAATAGGTCGATTAGTGCGTGTAGACTGTTGAGCACGCCAAGGTCATCGCCTTGCTCCTCTGCCTCGCTCTTGCTTGCGAGGAATAGCTCCAATGCCTCGTTGAACTCTCCGTTGCGTTTGTGCAGTGAGCCCAACATAGCCTTTACCCACTGAGCTCCCGACGTGTTCTTCGACATCGCGGCCTGTCGTAGTGCCTCGTGACACCAGCCGACAACCTCCTTGTGGTAGCTCGGATTGCTGTAGAATACCGCTGCGGCATAGGCGTAGTCGCGGAAGTAACGCTCTGCTGTAGGATGATGGAGCTGTAGGGTGAATGCCTTGAGTGTCGTAGTCTCCGCCTCGTTCATTCGCTCTGTACGCGATAGGGCATAACCCAACACCGAGTAGTAGTCTCTAAGAGCCCTGTTCTGGAGAAGTGACGATGCGTTGAAGACCTCTTCGAGAGCCGATATGCAGGCCTCGGCCTCGCCTTTACTCTGGTAGGTGTTCATCAGCTGTACGAGAGCCTCGGTGTAGACGATGAACTCCTCGTCGCTAAGCTCGTTGTCATCGACTGGCTGCACGAGGTAGCTCTTGAATGCCTCGATAGCCTTGTCATACTCACCGCTACGCTGTAGCGATCTCGCTTGCTTGAAGAGATCGTCGCCAGCAAAACTTGTCAGAGAGCACAAAAGTAGCAGGCTCAGTAAAGCTGTCTTTTTAATCCAAATTGGCAGGCTCATAGCGTATTTTTGTTAGTTTTTTGTAGGATAAATCTCGTTTGTTGTAGAACCGAGGTATATTGCCTATACCTTTAATTTATATACTATTGCAAAGTTATGTAAATTGTTGGTCAAAACAAAGCCAATAGTGTATACAAAATGGTTTACATCTGGTCTTTTTGGCAGAAATTATAGCGTGTATGGTAAAATGTAGGCTAAAATATTTGCCCGTTTTTTTTTTTTGAGCTAAATTTGTTCGCTGATATATATACAATATATTGTCTTTTCGCAATCCGAACTTTAGCGACCAAACGACCAATTTAAAAGAATAAGTGGCTGCTCACCGTGTCAGTGTAGTGGCCATCGACCAAAATAGAAGATGATGAAACCAAAATTTAGTTTTTGCCTACTGCTGCTTCTCGCTGTTTTCGGTGGAGGAGTCTCGCAGGTGAGAGCACAGGATTGGGCTATTAAGACCAACATTGTCTACGATGCAACGGCAACTGCCAACCTTGGAGTGGAGATTGGCTTGGCCCCAAAATGGACGCTCGACATCTCAGGTAACCTCAACGGCTGGAGCAAGAACGAGGCGACAAAGTGGAAGCACTGGATGGTGCAGCCCGAGGCTCGCTACTGGTTTTGCGACCGTTTCTCGCGTCACTTCCTTGGCGTTCACGCCATCGCTGGAGCCTTCAACTTCGGCGGTATCAAGAACAACATATCACTCTTGGGTACCGACTTCTCGGTGCTCACCAACAAGCGTTACCAAGGCTATGCCTATGGTGGTGGCGTAGCATACGGTTTTGCCTTTATGCTCTCGAAGAATCTCAACCTCGAGCTCGAGGCGGGCTTCGGATATATGTACCTCGACTACGACATCTACGACTGCGGCTACTGCGGACGTAGAGTGGGCGAGGGCGGTCACCACTATGTAGGCCCAACAAAGGCGGCAGTAAACCTGGTATTTCTCTTCTAACCCACCAATGCTATGAGAACTATTCTACTAACCATCATCGCCGCTATTGCTGTTGTGGCAGGTTATGCTCAAGATACCCAGGAGGTCGAGATTGCTGATTACACGCTCGAGCTCAAGGAGGATGGTAACCTAAGTGTCGATATCGACATCGACCTCACAAATCTCAAGGTCAAGACCACACAAGTCGTGGTGCTCACACCCGTTATTGTCAATGGCGACAATAGCCAGGAACTCAAGTCTATAGCTGTCTATGGCCGTAACCGCCGCATCTACTACCTCCGCAACGAGGACCAGCGTCCCACAACCTCGAAGGATGTGGTGCTCACCGCACGCCAGTCTCGCGACATCATCAACTACTCCACCTCGCTCTACTTTGCTGAGTGGATGGATGGCTGCAGCGTTGTCCTCACGCGTAAGGATTGTGGTTGCTGTGGCGTCCCTTCCGACATCGCAAGCACAAGGTTTGTCGAGCGATTCCCCATCGAGCCATACTATCCCGAGCTTATCTACCTCCGTCCAAAGGGTGAGGCCTCTAAGACTCGCGAGATTCACGGCTCGGCATTCGTAGACTTCCCCGTGAGCCAGATTGTCATCTACCCCGAATATCGTAACAATGTGGCTGAGCTAGCCAAGATTACTGGTACCATCGACTCGGTGAAGTGTGACCAGGATATCACCATCAAGTCGATATCTATCAAGGGTTATGCCTCGCCCGAGAGTCCCTATAGTAACAATACCTACCTTGCTAAGGGCCGTACCGAGGCGTTGAAGGAGTATGTCGAGAGCCTCTACCATTTTGGTGAGGACTTTATCAAGACCGACTACGAGCCTGAGGACTGGGCGGGTCTCGAGCGTTATGTCGAGGCGTCGTCGCTGCCACATAAAAAGGAGATTTTGGCAGCCATCCGTTCTAACCGCGAACCCGATAATAAGGAGTGGTTTATCAAGTCAACGTGGCGTGATGAGTACCGTTTCTTGCTCAAGAACTGCTATCCCGCACTCCGCCATTCGGACTATGTCATTGAGTATGAGATTCGTAGCTACAGCACTGCTGAGGAGATCGAGCGAATACTCCACACCGCACCACAGAACCTCTCGTTGGAGGAGTTTTATATCCTTGCCGAGAGCTATGAGCCTGGTAGCGACAAGTTTAACGAGCTCTTTGAGACTGCTGTGAGAATGTATCCTAACGACCCTGTGGCCAACCTCAACGCTGCCAACTCGGCAATCCTCAAGGGTGACTATCGCAGTGCCCTCCGCTATCTCGAGAAGGCGGGCGATATGGCCGAGGCCCTCTACACGCGAGGTGCGTTGGAGGTCTATATGGAGAATAACGAGGCGGCAAAGCCATACTTCGAGAGAGCTCTCGAGCGTGGTATTGGCCAGGCTGAGACGGCCCTTCAGGAGCTTGCCAAGAGTAGAAATATCGTGACGATGAACAACAAACAAACAAATAACAAACAACAATAACAAACAACAATCAAATCAATTCATTAACTTAATTTTCAGTATTATGAAAAAGTATTTATTTATCGCACTTGCAGCATTGGGTTTTGCTGCTTGTACAGAGGTGGGCGAGGAGAACACTCCAGTCCAGAACGCAGAGTTGGAGCAGTCATACGTGGCTGTGACATTTGCAGCAGATGATGCTACACGTGCTAACGATGGCAAGTATGAGGAGGGCCTTGCTGAGGAGCGTGCTGTTGAGTCAGCTTATGTATTCTTCTTCAAGGATGGTGCTGCTTTCCCGGTAGCATTTGATGGCACTACTTCAACAAACGCTGGCCCTAACAACTACTTGAAGGTTGACTTGACAACGGTTGGTCAGAATATGCCTAACGTATCTGACGTTAAGGACGCTGTTCTTGTTCTTCAGAACTACAAGGGTGAGTATCCTAACAAGATCGTTGCTGTTCTTAACTGGGCTCCTACTAAGTCTTCATACACTCTTTCAGAGCTTAAGACTCAGATCTCTAATTTGCAGGGTGTAAATAATGGTTTCGTTATGAGCAACGCAGTTTATGCTGACAAGGCTGATCAGACAGTTGACGCTGTTGACCTCACAATCGACAACATCGGTAAGACTGCTGAAGAGGCTTTGGCTAACCCTGTAACTATCCACGTTGAGCGTGTTGCTGCTAAGGTTGTATTCACTGCGAAGGACAATGGTCGATTCGACATCGAGAAGGAGATCGAGGGCAAGAAGGTGTATGCTCAGATTAAGGGCTTCGAGCTCTATAATGACTACCAGGAGTCTTGGCTTATCAAGCGTATCGACCCAACTTGGGAGGTAGGCTTCAACTGGAATGATTACAACTACTTCCGCTCATACTGGGCTCAGTCACTTGGCAAGGCATTCGATGAGAATACTTTCGCTTGGAATACTGACAACACTGCAATCAATGGTTGGGTATACTGCGGTGAGAACACTCGTGCTTGGACTGCAGAGGCTGACGTTCGTACAAAGGTTGTAGTTAAGGCTCAGCTTGTTGATGCAGAGGGTAACCCATTCGAGGTTGTTAACTGGTACGGTAAGGACTACATCGGCGAGGAGAACCTCAAGATCGTTGTTGCTAACACTCTCAAGAACACTTACTTCTCAAAGGAGAATACTACACTCACTGGTCTTACTCCAGCTGATATCAAGTGCGTTGACCGTCTTGTAACTGATGCTAAGGCATATGAGGTTTACTTCCAGCTTTCTGACGAGGGTGCTGCAAAGACTTGGAACAAGTATGAGAATGGTAACTACACAGCTATCTCTGTTGAGGAGCTCAACACTGCTCTTGCTGCAGTTCAGCCAGCTCTTGTCTACAGCGATGGTATGACTTATTACTGGTTGGATATCAAGCACCTCGGTGCTGCTGGTTCAACAGCTGAGTACGGTATCGTTCGTAACCACGTTTACAAGGTAAACATCAACGACATCACTGGTTACGGTACTCCAGTTTACGATGGCACAACAGACTTCATCACACTCGAGAAGCCTGAGGATATTGTAACTTACGTTTCTGCTCAGATCAACATCCTCTCTTGGAGAGTTGTTGAGAACAACTACGACCTTAACTAAGAAGAGATTTCAAATCTTTAGCATCACTGATGAAAAGATACTTGTTCATAACCCTTGCAGCATTAGGACTGCTGGGATGCACTGAAAATATGACCAATCCTGACTCCCCCACAAAGGGGGAGCTGGAGAGGTCATATATCTCTGTTACCCTCGCAACCGATGATGCTACTCGTGCTGACGAGGAGTTTGAGTATGGCGATGCCGACGAACGTTATGTCGAAAATGTGCACTTCTTCCTCTTCAAGGGCGATGGCACACCCTTTCCCGTGAGCGTCTCTGGTGGCAAGAACTACCTCTCATTCACCATCAACAGCAATGGCACACAGCCAGACGAGACGGGTGAGGCGAACGAGGGTCCCAATGTCTCGGATGTTAAGGATAAAATCTTAGTATTCGATAACTACAAGGGAGAGTATCCCCAGTACATCGTTGCGGTGTTGAACTGGGATACACGTTACATCCAGCCATCATACACACTCGACAACCTCTACAACACCCTTGCCTCTATTCGCAACGACAACAGCCATTTTGTGATGAGCAATGCCGTATATGCCGATATGCAGGGCAAGGTTGTGAGAGCCACTCCACTCACAATCTCGAACATAGGCAAGACTGAGGCCGAGGCCTTGGCATCGCCCGTTGAGATCTATGTGGAGCGTATCTCTGCGAAGGTTGAGGTTGAGGCGAATGGCGATGTTGCGGATAAGGAGGCGACATACGACGTCGATGCCACTGTGGGTGGCGTGCCAGTATATGCTAAGGTGCTTCGCTGGGAGCTCCACAACGACTACAACCACTCCATAGTGCTCAAGCACATCTACCCCGAGCAGTGGGGTATGGGTAGTGAGATTGGCTTCTTGTGGAATGACCCCAACAGATACCGCTCATACTGGGCAGCATCCTACACGGGTCTCTTCCCTCAGGATAACCAGTTCGACTGGGGCAATGGCCTTACTCCAAGCCAGGTGGCCTACTGCGGCGAGAATAGTCGCCAGGCGGTGGTCGACGGCCAGGGCAAGGTGACATCGGACCCACGCACGAAGGTTATCATCAAGGCACAGCTTGTCGATGGCGAGGGCCAACCTTTCGAGGTGACTATGTGGTATGGCCATAGCTATGTGGGCGAGAGGGCACTACGCACAGAGGTGGCTCAACTTCTTGCCTCTGAGCTCTACTACCTCGATCGTGGTGAGCATAAGGGCATAGGTGCGGAGGACGTTAAGCTCGTTGCGGGCGACGATGTTCCCGAGGGCGTGGAGGCAGAGGCCTACGAGGTCATCTTCCAGCTTTCGGACGCAGGGCAAGCCAAGGAGTGGTTCACCTACTCTAATGCCGAGGGCTTTGTGGCAGCAACCCTCGAGGCGGTGAATGGCCGTCTCGCGGCTGTCGAGCCCGCCTTAGTCTACCGCGATGGTATGACATACTACTATGCCGATATCCGCCACTTGGGCCGCGAGGGTTCTGCTTCGGAGTATGGTGTTGTTCGCAACCATATCTATAAGGTCAATATTGCCACTATCACTGGTCTTGGCACCCCTGTCTATGACCCCGATATCGACTTTGAGACCCCCGAGCGTCCGTCGGATGTAAACAGCTATGTTGCTGCTGAGGTTAGAATCCTCTCTTGGAAAGTCGTGAAGAACGAATATAATGTCGAATAAATTAATTAAGAAACCGATATGAAAAAGTATTTATTTATAGCTCTTGCAGCTCTTGGTTTCGCTGCTTGTACGGAGAAGGGCGAGGATAACGCTCCTATCCAGAACGCTGAGTTGGAGGAGTCTTATATCGCCATCAACCTTATGGCTGCCGATGTAGACTCACGCGCAGTTACTGATGATATTGGTAACGCTGATGAGTACGGCTATGAGTTGGGCACTGAGGCAGAGCGTAAGATTAACTCTGCTTACTTCTTCTTCTTTGATGAGAATGGTAATCCATTCAATGTAAATGGTGCACCTGCTACTGCTCCTGGTGGCAACAAGAACCATATGGCTCTTACAATCAGCGAGGCTACAACATCTGCTATGCCTAACGTATCTGATATTAAGGAGGCTGTATTGGTGTTGAAAACATATAAGGGTGTATATCCAAGCAAGATTGTTGCTGTTCTTAACTGGACTCCAGCTGATAGAGCATACTCTTTGGCAGAGCTTCACGATGAGCTTGCAAATCTTGGCAACGACTCTGATGGCTATGTGATGAGCAACTCTGTATATATGGATGGTGCAGGTAAGGTAGTTGATGCAGTGCCTCTTACAGCAGCTAACATCAAGACTTCTGAGGAAGAAGCTATCGCTGCTCCTGTGGAGATTTATGTAGAGCGTATCGCTGCTAAGGTCGTAGTTGCCGGTAACAGCATCTATGACACACAGAAGGATACAATACCTATTGTTGCTGTTGGAGATACATCTAATATTGATGTATATGTAAAACTTCTCGGTTGGGAGCTTTACAACGATTACAGCACAACAAATCTTCTTAAGAATATCGATCCAACTTGGAATGTAACAACTTTGGGTCTTACTTGGAACGATATTCCTTACTATCGTTGCTACTGGGCTGATTCTCAGGATGGTAACCCTAATGATAAGTTCTCTTGGTCATATACAGATGATGTTTTCCCAACAGCTTATGGTTTCAAGGTTGCAGACTCTGCTAACTATGCAGAGGATACATACACTTACTGCGGTGAGAATACAACTGTAGATTATCGCACAAAGGTAATCCTTAAGGGTCAGCTTGTAAAGGCTGATAGTGATGCAGAGGGTGGTTATTCTACACTTGA
Organism: Alistipes sp.; assembly: GCA_017559425.1. Taxonomy (GTDB): domain Bacteria; phylum Bacteroidota; class Bacteroidia; order Bacteroidales; family Rikenellaceae; genus Alistipes. The sequence goes on along the minus strand of JAFYSI010000068.1, from coordinate 9,441 downwards.
GCTTGCTCGTTGGTATGGTACTGAGTATGCTGGCAACGAGGCTTTGAGAATAGCTGTTGCTAACTCACTTAAGTACACATTGTACTCTTCTGCAGATGGTAAGTCATTTGCATCCATTACTCAAGATGATATCGAGTGTGTTGCTGGTGCTACAGTAGGTGCACAAGCATACGAGGTTGGTTTCCAGCTTTCAACTGCAGGTCAGTCAAAGACTTGGTATCAGTATAGTTCAGCAAATGGTTACCAGCCATTGGGTGCCATTGATAGTGATGCAAATAAGACTGCAACAAATTCATATCTTAAGAGTGTTGAGCCAGCATTGCTCTATGCAAACGGTATGACATACTACACTGTAGATATTGAGCACCTCGGTACTGCTGCTGCAAAGTATGGCGTAGTTCGTAACCACGTTTACCAGATTGATATTCAGTCTATTAAGGGTTATGGCTCACCTGTATTTAGCGGTGATATTGGTTTCCTCAAGCCTGAGTTCCCAACTGAGGACGAGGCATCTTACGTTGCTGCTCGTATCAACGTTCTCTCTTGGAAGGTTGTTAAGCAGGGCGTAGATATCGTTCAGTAATAATCTGCTTTAAGGGGTCGCCTGGCGGCTGCTCGACGGCCCCTTTATAAAATTAAATTGGGGTAATACCCACACACAACAAACAACATTAAAAATGAATAGAGTGCATATCATTCGTAGACTTCTTCTCGCATCGGCAATGGTGGTGGCGATGCTGGCGACGTCTTCGTGCAAGAGTGGGCTAATCTTCGATGGAGAGGGCGACTGCGGAATATACTACCGCATACGCTTCAAGTATGACTACAACATAAAGTTTGCTGACGCCTTTGCCAACGAGGTGAACTCCGTCGCACTCTACATCTTCGACCACGACAACATCTTGGTCGACACCATCACCACCACCGATAAGCAGGCACTATCGTCGGGATCATTCGAGATACCCCTCGAGCTCGAGCCTGGAAGATATACGCTCCTGGCGTGGGGCGGACTGATGAACGAGGAGTCGTTCGACCTCCTTGCCGACGCCAAGATTGGTACAACAAAACTTGAGGAGATGCAGGTGATGATGCATCGCCAGCATAATGACGCGGGCGAGGCAACAGTCAGCGACGACCTCCTACCACTATTTCACGGCACACTGCCTCTCGAGGTGACAGACAAGCCTGGCACCTACACCGAGACAATGTCGCTTGCAAAAGATACAAACTCCGTACGCATACTTCTGCACGAGATGTCGGGACACGATGTCGATGCCGACAAGTTTCTCTTCGAGATTCGTGACAGCAACGGCCTCTACGACTGGGACAACACCCTGCTCAACGATGAGATGATAACCTACTCGGCGTGGTATCAGACAACTGGCTCTGCCGATATGGAGGAGTATGCATCACGCACCGTGACGGAGGTAAATGTGGCTCTCGCAGAGCTCACCATCGGCCGTATGCGTGCCGACAAGTCGCCAATACTTCACATCAAGAGTCGCGAGACGGGCGAGGAGCTTGTACGCCTCCCATTGGCCGACTATGCTCTGCTTGTGAAGGGCTACTACAGAAAGGATATGAGCGATCAGGAGTATCTTGACCGCCAAGATGAGTATACTATGACCCTCTTCCTCGACGAGGGAGAGTGGGTGAGCTCAGTCATCTACATCAACTCGTGGAGAGTGGTGCTCAATGACACGGGCCTGAAATAATATATATGTAAACATAGGGTGAAAGGAGCTGTAAAATATCTACTATTGCTTGTCGTGAGCATCCTCGCTGCATCGTGCATTTTCGATGCGGAGCGATGCGTCATATCTACCGACAAGCAGTATGGCGTGATGTTTACAGTCTCGCTCAGTGGTCAGCATACGCGTGCTGCGTGGGAGGAGGAGTACCCCTCGCAGGCGGGTGTGCCTTTCGACTACCGCATCGTGCCTGAGAATCTGCGTATGGTGGTATTCACCGCAGAGGGTGAGCGTGTTGGAGTCATCGACGAGCTCGACTACTGGCCTATAAATGAGAAACATACCGAGTTCCAGTTTATGGGACAGCTACCTCGCGAGGTCTTGGATCATATAAATGCTAATAGCGATCCAGATAATAGGAAATACCGCTTTATGGTGCTTGTCAACTGCTTGGACAACCTAAGTGGCGAGGAGTATATCACCTATAGCCATACGCAGCTCGACCCTGCAGCAGCCGAGGCGGCAATACCTATGTGGGGCGTTAAGCAGGTCGATGTCTCGCCTCTCTACACTCGCGGTAACCTCGATATCGGCGATGTGTCGCTACTGCGTGCCGCTGCAAAGGTCGAGGTGAAGCTCTCGGAGACACTCAAGGAGGCTGGCACAACGATTAACTCGGCAACCCTCAAGTACTACAACCAGACTGGCTATGTGCTTCCGGGTGGCTGGTCGCAGGTGAGCGACACCAAGAAGCTCGACCAGGAGAACTGCTTCAGAATCTACCGCCACGCCGCTGTGAATATGCCGCTTATCAAGGACGAGACGACGGGTGACTACTATGTCTATGTCACTGAGTACGATAATATTAACTATGCGGGCGAGCGTAATAAGATTAGCCTTGAGTTTACAGTTGCGGGCGAGGCAAAGTACTTCGAGGATGCTATATCGTTCTGCAACTATCGTGACGGTGCTCCTGAGGATGATAGCAACTACAACATCGTGCGTAACCATATCTACGAATTCGAGATTCTGAGCATCGCTGGCTCAAGCCTTGTGCTCGACTACACTGTGGCTAACTGGGTAACAGAGGATTGGGGTGATGGTGCTGAGTACGAGGAGCACGAGTTGGCCTACCCAACATACCACAACCCTGTTGTGCCATACGAGTTCTTGACCCTTGCTGGTGATAAGCAGGCAAGCTATGTGATTAAGCAGGAGCCTACGATGTACTACGGCGGTAAAGATAATCTCGAGGCGGGTGGTTTCCACTGCTACTTCCAGATTACAAAACCTCAAGATGTCCAGTGGAAGCCAGTATTTATGGGCTCTAAGGAGAACTATCAGATTCGTGTTTACAAGGTTGATAAGAATCTTGTTCAGTCCTCAGTGTTGCTCTTTGATACTGAAGACAAAGATAAGCAAGGTAACCTCTCTTATTGTAAGGATGGCGAATGGTTCCACATTGTGGTATTCCCTAAGAGTGCTGATGGCGAGGATAACACGTCAATCGAGTTTGGTGTCTCGTATTATCAGAAGTGGACCGACCAGTATATCAACCTATTTGTAAATGGCGAGTATAGTAATATCAGATGGCCAAATAGCGGTACCAACCCTAAGATTATCAACATCCGACACGTCTCGGCTGTAGCGAGCTCAAACGAAGAGTAATGATAGTGTATGAAAGATAGAATACTACATATTTTTGCCTTGTTGGTGATGTCGCTCGTGGCGGTGTCGTGCACAACTATGTTCGACGACGACGCAACGTTTGACGACAAGAACTATGTCACGCTCTACTTCAAGACCCCTGGCGTGGGTACACGTGGCGAGGTGGACGACAACGAGTATGAGGCATACTTGAGCCACTTCGACGTGGTGATTTATAAGTATGTAGGTGGCGATAAGCAGTACGAGCCTTTCCACGCTGAGCGTATCAAGGTGTCGTCAACACCTACGGGCAAGGTCTCTATTGGCAAGACAAAGCGTGACTTCGAGGAGGGTGCCGCCTACCGCTTCTTTGTTATTGCCAACAGCACGCTGCCTATCTCGGCATACTACGATGCAAGTGGCAAGGTACTCGATTACAGCACCTTTATTAAGCTCGACCAGACGGATAACTACATCCACCTCTCAGGCATTGAGTTTGGCGTGGAGGGTTCTATCTATCCTCAGATGTTCTTGATGGATGGCATAGCATATATGGACGAGAAGGAGCCTACGACAGCTAAAAATATCGTTATCAACGACCCTAATACTGGCGAGGATGTGACTATCAAGGTTACGCTGCGTCGTGCTGCTGCCAAGGTGCATATCTCTATTACTCCTGGCGATATGGTGAGGTTCACCCCACAGCTTATGGCCCTGTCGAATGGTTATATGGTGCGTAATATGCCTATCCGCTCCACACTCACGGCTGAGGGTGGCTATCCGCTGACCAACTCTGGTGCTAACCCCTATTGGCAGTCGTCGTCAATCTCGCAGACCCCATATTTCGAGATTGTCCCTATCAATGGCGGAGAGAACTATCAGGTGAATATTACGCTCTACTGCTACTCGCACTCTTGGGAGAAGGACAAAGCCTTCGAGGATGGTACGTCGGTGGTTATTATGCTGCCGCTTGAGTACGATGGTGCTGAGTATATCAACAACTACTATCAGATATCGTTTAGTAAGGACGAGGGTACCTACCACTATATCAAGCGTAATACCTACTACGACCTACGCATTACGCTCAATGCCCCTGGTGCAGAGGACTTTAACGAGCCTGAGGATATCAAGAATATCAACTACTTCACCGCACCTTGGGAGAAGATCGACTTTGAGGTTACGGGCGAGAATACCGTTAAGTACCTGAAGGTCAATAAGGAAAAGTTGTATATGTACAATATTGCCGATGATAACTCGTCGCTCTACTTCTCATCGTCGTCGCCAGTGACAGTTACTCTTGTTTCGGGCAGTGCTTATTACTACAATAAGTATAACAACAAGATTACGCTCTCCACAAACGAGCAGAAAAATATCTATGGCTCTACCGAGTCGGGCTCTACATCGGGAAATATCTCGGTGCATAGTCCCGTCCCTACCAACAATACTATCCGCTACTTCCAAATTATGGTAACCAACCAGGAGGGTCTTAGCGAAATTATCGACGTGGAGCAGTACCCACTTATCTACATTACCAACGGCTTGCCCTGGTACTCCTATCGTGATGATTACTACTATCGAACTACGGGAGGCCATAAGTGGACTGGAAATGTTAGTACAAGCACCACTTCGGGAGACCTGCCAACAACCTATCAGTATGATGGTGACCATATTGTTAGTATCTATACGATAGATAATGTCGATGTAAACACAAAGACGGTGAAATATACCTATACGAGTGCCGCGTCGAGCTCAAGTAACGGTGGTACTGGTTGGACTGTATCAAAGGTTCGAGGCAACAAGCAGAATAACAGCGAGAAGTACGCTATCAACTACTACTTCTTTACATATAAGAGCAAAAAGTGGACGAAGAGCACATCGAGCTGCGAGACCCATAACGTTCGTAACTACCACGTTCGTATGATGGCCTCGTCGGGCGACTATACGCTTGCTCGCCCTGCGTTGGATGAGTATGGCTACACAGCAAGTGATGCAGAAAATTCAAAGCTTGTATCACCATCGTTTGTTATCGCTTCGCGTTTGGGCGCTGTGCTCTCGACTTATAGTAATTTGTCCAAATTGTCGAATGAACAGAAACTTATCGTCTTTGCGGACCACTGCAAGAACTATGTAGAGGTCGACGATGTTAACGACGATGGCAAAGATCCCGTTATTGTCTACGACAACTGGCGACTTCCTACCGAGGCGGAGCTTAAGATTATTATGCAGATTCAGGGTACTGATGGTCAGGATGCCGATGCTATCGACTTCCTGCTCAATGGTGGTTACTATATGAGTGCGAGTGGACCAGTCTTCAACCCAAAGAATACAGATAGCACCACGGAGCTTAAAGACCCTATGCAGGCTTCTGGCGTGGCTATCCGCTGTGTGCGTGATGCCTTTTAAATTTGAGACAATATGAAAAGAGTCATATACATATTCACCCTCTTTCTTCTCTTTGCCGTGTCGTGCGTGAGGGAGGACATTGTCATCGCACCCGTGGTCGACGATGTTCCTGAGGGATATACCAGGATTAGTTTTAGGGCCAATATCTCCACACCTACGATGGTCGATACGCGTGCTGTAGACCCCGATGGTTTGGATGTAAACAATATGACGCTCTTCTGCTTCAACGAGTTTGGCCTCTATATTAGTTCTGAGACAGCTAAGATTGTGGCTGGCAGTAAGACTGAGGATGGTATCTCGGAGAGTGGTGAGTTTACCGCCGTCGTGCCAAGCCACACGCGTATCATCCACTTCTTAGCAAACCATAGTGCGGGTCTCTACGATGCCTCTGACTTCCCTGGACAGACCGAGAATATGGTTGTTGCAAATATGGAGGGTGGCTCGGGTATGCTCGTATATTGGTCTCGCTTTGCGATGGATGCAACGAGTGATAGATCTATCGACGACCAGCTTCAAGAGTTGACATACGAGATTAATGGCACTACCTACAACGGCGTAAAGCTTATCCGTAACCAGGCAAAGGTGACAATCGACGATTGGGAGACCGACAAGTTTGTTGTGACGGGCTTCCGCACTGTCAACATCCCCGCCTTCGGTACGGTAGCACCGCACCATCCAAACCTCAAGTTCGACCTTGTGGAGAATTGGGAGTCTACCGAGGACTTCGTGACGCTGCCAAACAACCAGGCTCTGATGTCCGATATCGTGGATATCAACACCAAGTCGGCAGACTATATCTTCGAGAGCGAGAACTCGGGCGACAAGCTCATTAGCGTCATCATCAAGGGTCACGCAAAGGGTAAGACCGAGAAGGATGACAAGTACTACCGTGTCGTGATGCAGAATGCGGATGGTAGCAACTTTATGATTCGCCGCAACCACCACTACAACATCCAGATCACGGGTATGCTCACCTATGGTCAGGATAGCTTCGAGCAAGCACTCACAGCACCTGCGTCGAACAACGCCTGGATCTCTATCGACGAGTGGGTTAACGAGATCTCGGACGGCACAGAGACATTGTGGGTCGAGCAGACAAGCTATGTACTTAGTAGCGACATCTATGCCGGTACCGACTGGTCATTCTCATATAAGTATACAAACACCAAGCAGGGCAACTCTGCACCTACAGTGACGTGGATTGATAACAACGTGGCCTACAACACCATCACCAACAACTACAACAAATCTACGGGTGAGGGTACTGTAACGCTACGTCTCTACCCAATGTACGAGGGTAACGAGCAGCAGGTGGGTACGCTGCTTATCAAGCACGGTAAGTTGCAACGTAAGGTGACGGTATATGTCATCCGTACTCAGTATTTTACCCCTTCGTGGATTTCAGCACAGGTGTTTGGTGTTGCCGAGGAGCACGTTACGCTGATGTTTACAATCCCAGAGACCTGCCCCGATGCACTCTTCCCATTCACGGTGCTCATCTCAGCCAACCACCTCGACGTGCGTTCGGAGTCGGGACAGCAGTTGCCAGTATATATCAAGGGCGAGGAGGGCTACTTCGGTGCTGACTGGGAGGGTATCAACTACAAGTATGCCTATACCGTTACAGAGCCTGGCAAGCACCGTCTGCATATGCACACCATCCTTAAGCACGAGGATAACGACACAGAGAGCGTGCACGTTGAGGCCGAATTCTTCGAGACAATTACCAAGACTGTGATTTTCTCTGGCTACGATAATACCCACCTTCGTGTGTTTGTCGATGGTCTGCATAACTATGGTGTCAACTATGCCCACGATGAGGATCTCTACTATATGCTCGTGCCTCAGAAGAAGGCTGCACCAGTAGTCTTCACGCTGATGTTGCAGGAACGACAGAACGATGGATCGTATAAGGCGTACAACCACGCTGCAAACCAAAAGTCGAGCAGTCAGGATGAGTTCCTTATCTACACCAAGTTTCTTAGCTTCTACGACGACTACTTCCAGGATAATCCTGGCCAGTATGATGAGATTAAGGATCTTGCTTGGGAGGGCGAGGTGCTCCACTTTAACGAGGCTATGTGGAACACAAGTGGTCGAGTTATGGCCTTCAGACCATACAACTACAACAATCGTGCAACAACCGATCCATACGGTCTGCAGACAGATGGCTCGTACAACATCTTTATGCTTACGAATAGCTCATCGAACAAGGATGTGGTGCGTGTGGGTTCAAACACCCATTTTAATAACCACGCATTTACAGTTGATCGAAATGGTACACCCTACGATCATACCACGTACGATGGTAACGAGTACCGCTCCGTAATCTTTGACGTGGCACACTACCGCCCATATCGCTTTGCAGCACAGATAAAGATCTCGGATGGTGGCAGTGGTAGTGTGGTGACGACAATTCCTGCTGATAATGAGCTTCTTAGCAATGAGACTCACGGCTCGCAGCAGGAGAACGTTGACGATGTGGAGTTTAGCTATAAGCCTGGTCAGGAGGTCGATATCTTGTTCGATGTCACCAGCTTCAAGGGCTCGGATGGCCGCTCGGTGCACCCATTTGGCGAGCACTTCGGAACGGAGTTTGAGATCTATATCGACGCTCCAATGCTCGAGATTGACTACCTCCGTATGCCGTCCCACTGGCTCAAGGCTAACAACTCCAGCCTCGAGGTTGACAAGCTGCGTAAGCACCCAACAATCCCTGGTCGCTTTATCTATACTGTAGAGCGTACGCGTGAGGCCGAGCGAGCATTTGGCTTTGTGTCTGCGTTTAATACGGATACCTCGACATCGTGCTATGACGAGTATGGCCGCCTTGTGACGAATGTGATGCAGAATCAGGCTGGTGAGCGTAAGTGTCTGCCATTCAAGAAGAATGCAATTACGGTCGATGGCGACATTGTGATTAGCTCCCAGACCGACGAGGTGGTATACTGGGAGAAGCGATTCTCGGTCGACACAAAGCATATCACGGGTCAGATTTACTACAAGAAGAATGGTCAGGAGCTACCAGTGCCGAAGGATGCCTTCGTGGCCTTTGTGCGTCTTAGAACAGGTGCTCGAATCGGCGTAGTAACAATCACCGAGGCGGGTAAGTTTGAGCTCAACCTGCGTGATGAGTACCAGTTTGACTGGAGGGACGATGATATCGACTTCTACTATACTGACTCTGATGGAATTGTCTATAACCTTATTAATGAGCAGATAGACTTGAATGATCTCTATAATCGTATGAATGGAGAGACTCCTCGTATCGTGCTCACTTGCAAAGAGTAATTAAATTCGTTAAGGTATAATGTATATTAACCATCTCTCTGCCTTCGAGGGTTGCTACCTCGAGACCCTTAAGACATCAAACGTGGAGCTATACCGCCGTTTTGGCTTTGAGCTTCGTGAGGAGGTCGACATTGAATTGGGAAATCTCAAGTTGTACGCTATGCGTAGAGCTGCTAAGTAGAGTCCCATTAGTCATAAAGAAGATATATAATCATTTGTTGAGGTGGTGACACCCCTCGGCTAAAACACTTAATAAGTTTTGTGAGTATGAAAATTCTGAACTATGTGATGATCGTCTTTGTAGCCTGTACACTGATGATGGGAGCTTGTCGTGAGCAGCACGATGTAAATGGCAATGAGCCACAGTCGATTATCATCCTTTTTGAGAATGATGTACACTGCAACGTCG
>JAFYSI010000067.1 GCA_017559425.1 Alistipes sp. | reverse complement strand
GCTTCCCTGTGTTCCCACTCTTCTGGACATCACCTACGGGCGAGACTGCACGCGGTTATCGTGAGGATGGCTACCTTGCCCAGGCATTTATCAATATGCTCTCGCTCCTTGGTTGGAATCCAGGTACTGAGCAGGAGATCTTCTCTATGCAGGAGCTTATCGATGCCTTCTCGTTGGACCGCGTATCTAAGGCGGGTGCTCGCTTCCAGCCAGATAAGGCTAAGTGGTTCAACGCTCAGTATATGCACACCCTCTCGGACGAGGCTCTTGCTCCACTTATGCAGCCTATCTTGCGTGAGCACGGCATCGAGACTACTGACGAGCTTGCAGGTAAGGCAGCTGGCATTATGAAGGAGCGTATGACACTTGTAACCGATATGTGGGACCTCACATCGTTCTTCTTCGTGGCTCCTACAGAGTACGAGGAGAAGCTCACTAAGAAGCAGTGGAAGGGCGACAACCCAGCAATGCTTGCTAAGTTGCGTGGTGTGCTCGAGTCTATCGAGGACTTCTCGAAGGAGAATACCGAGGCCGTAGTACGTCAGTGGATCGAGGCTGAGGGCTACTCTTTGGGTCAGGTGATGAACACCTTGCGTCTTGCGTTGGTGGGTGCTGGTAAGGGCCCAGGTATGTTCGATGTAACAGAGTTCATCGGCAAGGCTGAGTGCTTGAAGCGTATCGACACGCTTATTGCTAACGTAACACCTCTGGAGTAATGGAGATTTTGCAGCATATTTGGGGCTCTACGCCTGAGGGCGAGGGCATCATCCTCTATACTATGCGTAACAGCCGTGGCTCTGAGGTGCAGCTCTGCAACATCGGTGCTTCGATTGTGAGCGTCAAATTTGCCGACCGTGATGGTAACATCGACGACGTAGCTCTCGGTTATAAGGAGCCAACAAGCTATATTGGCGATGGTGCTGCCAGCGGTAAGAGCGTGGGCCGTGTTGCTGGCCGTATCGCTCGTGGTAAGATGGTTATCGATGGCGTTGAGTACCGCCTCGAGGTTAACAATGGCCCTAACCACCTCCACGGTGGCTCTAAGGGTTTTGCTAACCGCTACTGGGAGGGTCGTGTCGAGACCAATAGGGTAGTCTTCAGCTATGTGTCTGAGGATATGGAGCAGGGCTATCCTGGTGAGTTGGTCGTTGAGGCTGTCTACGACTTCGACGATGAGGATAACCTCGAGATCACATACCTGGCTAAGAGTAGCAAGAATACCGTTGTGAACCTCACTAATCACCTCTACTGGAACCTCCACGGTGAGGGCTCGGATAAGACAATCCTCGACCACGAGCTTAAGCTCAACTGCTCGAAGGTTCTTGAGATGGATACCGTGCAGATTCCTACTGGTGTGTTGCTCGATGTTGAGGGTACAGCTCTCGACTTCACCAAGGGTCGTGTATTTGGCAACGAGATCGACTCGGAGTTTAACAACATCCGCACATTCCGAGGCTATGACCACTGCTTCGCTGTTGATGGCTGGCAGAAGAATATCTTGGGTGAGGTTGGCGAGTTGCGTTGCGAGGCTACAGGACGTAAGGTTACTATTCTCTCGTCGCAGCCTGCAGCGGTGCTCTATACTGGTAACTGGTTGGCTGGTGGCTGCCCACTCACTAAGTCGGATAAGTACTATCAGGACTATGCGGGTGTGGCTATCGAGTGTCAGGCATTTAGCGATGCTGTGAACCACGAGAATTTCCCATCTATCTACCTTGCCGCTGATGAGCTATACTGCCAGAAGATTGTCTTCAAGCTCGGAACGTTCTAATTCTTTAAAGGTTATGAGAAGATTCCTTTTATTTGCTCTTGTTGCTTCGCTTGCTGCGTCTTGCGTCAAGGATAACATCGATGCAGTAGATGTCAGCAAGTCGCCAAGCGATAAAATCCATATAGCTTGCGGAGATGCTGCCCCAGGCCGTCTTCTTGTGAAGCTCACGGATGCAGGTGCAAACTTTGTAGTTGAGGGTGTCGATGTCACAGTCGAGCCACTCTTCCCAAGCTCTGAGGGTACCAACCTCGGTTGCTGGGTTGTTGCCTCGTTCGACGAGTTGCTCGATCTCGGCTCTGTTGCCGAGAAGATTGCGGCAAATAGCTCAGTTCTCGGTGTCGAGTACGACGTGAAGATGCGACGTATCGAGGGCAAGAAGGTAGCAATGCCTACCGACCGCCCTGCTACTACGCGTGCTGCAAACCTTCCGTTCAACGACCCTGAGCTCGAGTGGCAGTGGCACTATTATAATGACGGTACACTTAGCGATGAGTATTGTGCTGCGGGTGCAGATATCAACCTCCTTAATGCTTGGAAGTACACTGCTGGTGACAACCGTGTTATCGTTGCGGTGTGCGATGGCGGTATTATGACCGACCACCAGGATATTAAGGATAACCTCTGGGTCAACGAGGCGGAGCTTAATGGTCAGGCGGGTAAGGATGATGATGACAACGGCTATGTGGATGATGTTCACGGCTATAACTTCGTTGCTGGAAAGGGTAAGGTTACTGCCGATGACCACGGTACTCACGTTGCAGGTACTATCTCGGCTGTTAACAACAACGGCTTTGCTGTCTGCGGTATCGCTGGTGGTACTGGTAATGGCGATGGCGTACGCCTTATGTCTATCCAGATCTTCGAGGGTAACGATGGTTGCTACTCGTCGACAATTGCCAAGGGTGTGAAGTATGCTGCCGACAATGGTGCTGTCATCATCAACAACTCGTGGGGCTACGACCCAGGTGTCTACTATGGCGACAACGAGTATGAGCAGTGGGACTCTGTGCTCAAGGAGGCCTTTACCTACTTCAAGAATAATGCTCGCCTCGAGGGTGCTATGGAGGGAGGTTTGGTAGTCTTTGCCGCAGGTAACGAGACCTATCCAGAGTCGGCCTACCCAGGAGCTTACCGCGATTATATATCGGTATCAGCAATGTCGTCAGACTACAAGGCTACATACTATACTAACTATGGTCCTGGTGTGAATGTATGTGCTCCTGGTGGTGATGCTACATACGCTGGCTGGCTCACAATATCGTCGGTGTCGACTACTGAGAAGGATGGCTATGAGTATATGCAGGGTACATCTATGGCCTGCCCACACGTCTCGGGCTGTGCAGCTCTCGCTGTGTCATACGCCTTGAAGAGAGGTTATACTCTTACTGCTGATGAGCTTCACCGCTTGATTCTCACATCGGTACACGACATCAACCCTTACCAGAATGGTACTAAGAGCGTATTTAACTGGGATACTGGTCGTTATGAGAATATCTCGCTTGTGCCATATATCGGCAAGCTTGGCTCAGGTTATATCGATGCTCACCTCTTGCTTATGCAGATGGACAGCACCCCTGTGCTCTACGCCCGTACTGGTCAGGAGAAGCTTCAGTCGCTCGACGCCTTCTTTGGCGGCGGCTCTAAGGATCTCAACTTCACGGAGTGTAATGCCTCAAGCGATGTACGCAACGAGCTTGGCATCGAGACCCTCAAGATTGAGAATGGCCAGCTTAAATTCAAGGCTTCGAAGCCTGGCTCTGGTCGCATCACTGTAAAGGCTATCATTGGTGGCGACCACGTTGGTGGCAACTATATTGGTGGCTCATACGTTGAGCGTGAGATTGAGGTCGTTGTTCGCGGTGCTGCAGCATCGAATGGTGGTTGGTTGTAAACTCAAAATCTTGAGAATATGAAGAGATACCTATATATATTATTAGCAGCTATAGCCCTTGTGTCGTGCGATACAATCTTCCATACCGAGACACGCCCAGATGTAGTCTTTAACTTTGGCAGTGTCGAGGTAGTGACAACCGAGAATAGTGCCACGGTTAATGCTGCCAAGCCATCTATCACTGTCGATGGCGTCGAGGAGCAGGGTGTGGCAATCAACCTTGAGTATTGGACCGCTACAGACGAGAGCGACCTCGTTGCAGTAGATGAGTTCGAGCAGAATGGTGGCCGTATTATCTTCTCGATTGACAGCCTACAGCCATCTACCGAGTACCGTGCACGCTTCGTTGTTCGTGGCGAGTATGGCGATGGCAGAAGCGGCATCTTTCCTATCGTAACTTTGCAGCATATTCCTGTTGCGGAGTATAGCTGTGAGTGCCAGGTCGATCCTAAGGGCATCTATGCTGATATCAAACTCAGCAATGTCGCCTTCACACTCGATGGCGTTGAGCAACCACTTGCAAAGGTGGAGTTCAAGTACTCGCAGAGTATGTCAGCTGGTCAGTGGACAAGCGTGGAGCTCACTAATGAGGATCTTGCAAATGGATTCAGGATTCCTGCCGAGGGTGGGGAGTATCTCCAGGCGAAGAGTACCTATAACTATGTAGTGACGCTCACCCCCGAAGACTCTCGCTATGAGGAGTACACCGTAAAGGATAAGTTTACAACCATTGAGGCGGTGCTCTCTGCAGAGAATCTTTGCGATCCAGAGATTACCACTACTGAGGAGTGTATCACGCTCTCTTGTGTAAAGCCTACACTCCTTGTTGACGATGTTGAGATTCCTGGCTATGCAGATGTGAAGTACCTATTCTACTTCACTGACGATAATGACCACCACGGCACTATCGAGGCAGATGTTGTGGATGGTAATATGAGCGTGACAGTTCCATTTAGCGAATTTATCGAGGGTGCCAAGTACAGCTTCTGCACGCGTATGGATATCAACGATACCAACGTTATGGATTCCGATTATGTGCAGTTCACTATGCCTGTCAATGAGACCCCAGCACCTCCAGCACCTCCCGTCTCGGGCGATGCCGACACATCGGAGCTTGCCGGCGAGTGGAAACTGACAGAGTGGCGTGGCTCGGTGCCTTCGTTTGATGTCTACCTCAGCATTACAGAGGATGGCGTGGTGTCGCTCTTCCAGCGTATGGAGAGCCGTCTATGGGAGATATTCTACAGCCTTGTTGGCTACGAGAATGGCACCATCGCTGGTGAGTATACCGATGGGGTAGTGTGGGCACACTCATACTATGTCATCCTCTCGGGCAATACGATGACCTGGATATCGACAACAGATAGCAGCGAGGTGTCGGTCTACACACGCTGTACTCTGCCCGATGTGACCAACCCAGAGATTCGCACATACGCAAATGGTGGCAAGCGATTCTTGTAAGCCAAGGGGTTTATTTATAACTATGGTGTCTGATCCTATGGGTCGGACACCATTTTGTGAGTTATAATGGGTTATACTGCTCATTCGAAAAGCACTTTAACTCATCGATACCCATTAAAACCTACCTTAACTTAAAAAAGAGTCTTGCTCCAAAAACTTTTTTACGCCCGAAAAATATGTTAATCGATTGATAGCGACCGAGTTAACGTTTTTGCTAAAAAAAAGAGTTTGCCAAGAAGTTGTATCTTTGGAAAAATTAGTATCTTTGCAGGCCCGAAAAAAGCATTCGGGTATTGGATTACAATATTTTAAGTATTAATTAAACGTAAACAAAAGTGGATTCAAAAAGCTACAAGACTATCTCGGTCAAGGCTGAGGACGCTCAGAAGGAGTGGTTCGTGATCGACGCTACGAACGAGATTTTGGGACGCCTTGCTTCGCAGATCGCTAAGATCCTCCGCGGCAAGAACAAGCCAAGCTACACCCCACACACAAACTGCGGTGACTACGTTATCGTAATCAACGCTGACAAGGTGAAGCTTACAGGTGCAAAGATGACCGATAAGGTCTACACACGTTACACTGGTTTTCCAGGTGGTCAGCGTTTCGCAACTCCTGCAGATTTCTTGACAACTGACAAGAAGCCTCAGTTCGTTATCGAGCACGCTGTTCGTGGTATGTTGCCTAAGACTCGTTTGGGCGAGGCAATTATGAAGAATTTGAAGGTTTATGCAGGTGCTGAGCATCCTCACGCTGCACAGAACCCTAAGGAGATTAAGTTAAACGAGATTAAGTAAGAATTATGGAAG
>JAFYSI010000066.1 GCA_017559425.1 Alistipes sp. | reverse complement strand
GCGTTTGTGGTGTTCTTGAATCGGAATGTCTTCTCGTCGATGGCGTGGATGCGGTTTTCGAGCTCTTTGTTGAGGTCCTCGAAGATCTTTGAGTATCGTGATGCGATACGCTGGTAGTCGTGCTGCATCTGTACCTGCTTCTCCTTACATCTCTTTGCTAAGTCGTTGAGGTAGATGAGGTCAGCATCGATGCGTCGCTGTAGCTCTGCCATCTGCTGGCTAATCTCCGACCTTACGGTTGTAAAGAAGCCGTTGGTGATGGTTGTGCCAATACGATCTGCCTTCTCGTGAATCGACTTTACCTGTGCTATCTCGGTTGCTGCAACAGCTCCTGTGAGTCCATTGATATTGTTGTTACACTTTCCGATGCTATTGTCGAAAGGTGTGGTGTTAACGTGGATGTTAACGTGGACCGTCTCATAAGCCGTGCCAGATACGCTGGTAGTGCCTCCGTGTTCAGATGGTGGGTAGCTAACCGTTGTCGAATAGTGTACCGCAATTGTCTTGGAAAATCGTTCGGTATAACTCATAGCTACTCAGTTTTAATAGTTTGGAAGCTGTTCTCCGAGAATAGTTTCTCGATCATATCCTTCACACGCTGTGAACTGTTAGACTTTGAAATACACTTGCTAAACTCGCTGCGAAGCTCATTCTGAGAACCGCTCTTAGGCGATGTCCACTCGAACTTATGCTCGTTGACGCTATTCTTGATGCTATCCTGAGCACGCTGCGTGAGGTTAGTAGTGTTTACATATATATCGGTATGCTTGTCGTTGCGGCTGTTGTTAGACTCGCGAACGATTACAGGCACCATAATGGGCTGCATCTCGTTGTTGCAACGCTCAGGAAGCAGAATACGCTGTGTGATGATCTCCTGAGCCTTCATATTGCCCAAGAAGTTGTTCATCGATGTGAGTACTCTCATACCTCTATGCTTGAGCGACGATGCCAACATCTTCTGGCTCGCTGTCAGTGACTCGAGCTGACCTACAGGGACGATTGCTGAGAGCTGCTTTGTGCGGTTCGATACAGCACTAATCTCCTTGACTGCAAAGTCGACAGTAGGCTTGTCGAGGGCAAAGACTCTATTCTCGAGGTTTTTGTTAAGACCGTTGAAGAGCTTTGTGTATCGTGATGACAACATACCATAGTCTCGCTGCATACGGCTCTGGATGCCGTGGAGCTGCTTGCTAAGCTGGTTGAGCTTCATAAGGTGAGAATCCACGTCGCTCTGTAGCTTGGCAATCTTCTGTGAGATCTGCGAGTGAATCAGGGCGTAGAAACCGCGATTGACGTTGTTGCAGACCTTTGTTGCAGCCTCCTCCTCAGCCTTGATCACAGCAGCCTTCATACCCACCACAGCAGTGGTAGTAGTGGTGATATGTCTCGATACCGAGTCAATCTCTTGGGCCATCGGTTGGGTGTTTACTACACAATCTATACTTGCCATAATATCAATCTCATTTAAGGGGTTGAACTAATAGTCTCTGAGGGTGGGGATTATTTGCGGTTCTCGTTGTCGTCGAGTTCCTCCTCATCCTCGTCAAACTCCTCGTCATCGGCCATATTGAGAAGATCCTCGAGGTTAGCATCGATGTCGTCATCCTCCTCTTGCTCGTTGGTAGTCTCCACTGTCTCCTCAGTCTTCTTTGCAGCCTCGGCAACTGCTCCAACTACTGCTGCAAGAGCAGCCTTTGTCTCAGCCTCAACTCTTGCCTCAGCAGCAGCCTTAACTTCTGCCTCGGTAGCAATAATCTGCTCGTCGACCTTATCCAACTCGGCCAAAGCACTCTTGGCAATGACAGGAAGGTTGAGTGAGATGTGCTCGAATGTGATATCCTCGACACTTGGCACTGGTGGAAGGTCTGAAGACTTTGCGAAGAGTGGGTTGACTGTTGCCAACGCCTTACGACGCTCCTCCAAGTCGCGTACCTCGCCAGCAGCTACGGCAACCTCGTTAGAGTAGCTGTCACGCAACTTAGCATCGTAGTACTCAACGTGGCCAAACTTCTCAGCCTTGAAGTCGATATCCTCCTTGAGACGCTCCATATACTCCTCGAAGTCGTTCTGTACACGCTGGAACTCCTGTGACTGCATCTCGAACGCGAGGATTGTGTCGGCACTGTTGTCAACGCCCTTAACCACTGTTGCGTCGAGCGACTTAGAGTTCTCCATAGAGCTCTCGGTCTTCTTCAACGATGCGAGGGTGTTGTATGCTGCAACGTACTCACGAAGGCTCTCCTGCATAAGGTTGATGATATCGGCACTCTCGGCTCTGTTAGCACGGTAGAATGCCTCGGTATCCTGATGCCACTTGTTGAGGTAAGAGATCTTCTGGTCCTTGATGTGGTTGTAGATTTTGAGACGCTCGATGCGTGTCTCCTCCATAAGGTTCTGAACTACAGGGGCAACGATCTCCTCGTAGATCTGGTGAACACCAAATGGTGTATTTGTCACGCTACCATCCTCGGCAGTCCACATACCGCTTACAGGGTTGTACTTCACGCGTGAGCTGAGGCGAAGGTTGAATGGCTCATAGTTCTGAACGCTCTCTGAGTAGTCGAACTTCTCCTGACGGATACGCTCAATCTCCTCGTACTCAAGCACTGGTGAGTAGTGGTTGTATGGAGCCTTGAGGATGTTGAAGAGAATCTTGTTTGACTCGAGCACCATCTTGTCCACAGACGAGATCTTGAGTGTAGAGATGGTCTGTACGGTAGATGCCATTGTTGTCATCAACGACTTGAGTACATCCTCAAACTGCTGTGTCTTTGTCGAGAGTGAGTCCTTGAGTTTGTTGAGCTCCTGGAACTTGTTGATACTCTCGGCATAACGCTCCTTATTGAAGACGTTCAATACGAGTGAGCCTGCAGGAATCTCCTTTGTTGCGTAGTCGTTTAAGAAGTTGAGCTGTTCGCTTCTCTCGGCAACAAGTGGAAGTGACACAGATGTAGTGTCGAGGTCACCCATACAATATGCAATAGTTCTCAATGAACGGTCCAAGCCACCGATGTAGTCGTGCTGGTTGACGCTCTGGATAGATGTAGAGTACTTGTCGGTATTTACGTTCTCAACATCTTCGGATGTCTCGACGATAGGTGCCTCCATTGACTGCTCGTTGAGCTTTGCAATGGTGTCGATCAAGAGGTCGTTCTGACGTGAAATCTGGAGCGTCACCTCCTGCTCTGGCAGAGAGTCGGTATAGTCGACAATAAAGCTCTTATCCTCGTACTTAATCTGGTCGGCAACAGGTACATAGGCCAAACCAAACTTCGATACCTTATAGTCGCGGAAGATCTCGGCGTGCTGCTTCTCGAACTCGGCGATGCGGCTCTCGATGTCGGCAATCTGCTTTTCGATGTCGTTCTTCTTGATGAAGTATACAAAGAAGAGGATGATGGTGAGGAACCATACCCACAAGCCCGACTTATCCTTCTCGAGCTGTGCCTTACGCTCGTTGAGAAGGTCTATCTCGTGCTCGATACGCTCCTCCTCGCTAACAATTTTCTCGGCAGCCTGACGATAGTAGTCGAATAGGATTCGTGCCTGATCTTGGTAGATGTTGTTTGAGTCTTTAAAAATTTTACCAGCCATAGCTTATTAGTAGTTTAGTTAGAGTATACATTCTTTCTGCTTTTGTAGATGCTCTCGGCCTCACGGAGCTCACGTTCGATGGTCGCCTGGTTGAGCGAGTAGGCCTCGAAGCGGAGAGCGAGACGCGACACCACCTCGACA
Organism: Alistipes sp.; assembly: GCA_017559425.1. Taxonomy (GTDB): domain Bacteria; phylum Bacteroidota; class Bacteroidia; order Bacteroidales; family Rikenellaceae; genus Alistipes. The sequence goes on along the minus strand of JAFYSI010000066.1, from coordinate 8,643 downwards.
AACTCGTTCTCAATCTCGCTGGCCTCTGGAGAGTTCGATGGTGAGATGAATCTGAGGTTCTCGCCAAGCTCTATGATGCGACCACGATGGTCGGGAGAGATTGTCTCAGTGCTGCACTCCACCTTTGTCTGTAAATTACGCACAGCACGCTTCATAGCGTCGACACCTGCACGCTGAATCTCCTGTTCGATATAGACATCCGATACAGTGTCGGCAACGCCCATCGAGCCTATAAGACCAAAAATGAGGAAGAGCAGTAGGGCACCCTGTACAATGCCTGTGAGGGCAAATGACCAGCTGCTCGAGAAGAAGAATACTACTACCAAAGCGGCAATAGAGTAGATGAATACCGACGACCACCACACGCCGAGGCTGCCGATACGCTTCTGTGTACGCTCCTTGCGGTTGATCCACGGAAAGAGTAGGTCGAAGGTGAAGAGTAGATATACAATCGAGGTTACGACAATGTTGAGAATCAACACGTTCTGCTCAAACTTGCCCCAGAGTATGAATGCAGCAATGAGCAGAGCCTCACCAGCCAATATGGCTGCCCAAGTTAAGATTTTTCGTCCCATCGTATTAGTAGTTTTATGTTATCGTTTATTACCGCAGCTTTGGCAGAACTTAGCTCCCGGGGCAAATGTTGCTCCACAGCGACTGCACTGGTTGTCGGCAGCTGCTACTCTTGTTCCGCACGATGAGCAGAAGCTGCATCCTGGTACAAGAGGTGCGTGACACTGAGGACACGCCGCTGCTGCACTGCCACCGTTGAGGTGTACGCCACAGCTTACGCAGCGACGAGCATTAGCGTCGTTGTCGGTACCACAGTTTGGGCAAGGGTTGTATGGATCGCCACACTGTGGGCAGAACTGTGAGGTGTTAGGGTACTTCTTAGCACAATTCGAGCAGTATACCATCTTGACACCTGGCTGTGGGATGTGGTTGTCTGGTACCATACCTGGTGTCTGGCCGCTGTTCTGACTGTGGAATGCAGGCTGGTTGTAGGCCTGGTTCATCATTCCCTGTGTAGCTGTCATTGCGGCACCGCCGCCACCGCCCATATTCATACCATTCATCATATTAATGGCCATCAAGCCACCGATAAGGCTACCTGAGTCGCCACCACCAGCCATATTCGAGAAGTTGTTAACGGCGTTGTTGACCGTGTCGAACATCTGCTCCTGCTGCCAAGTGCGACCAGTGATAGCCTGCTCTGCCTGCTGGGCAATGGCACGGCGAATCTTGGCCCCCTCCACTGTAGAGTCGTCGATGCCGATGCTATTAACGTAGAACTTCGTGAGCTCCAAGCCGAGCTCTGTCCAGAATGGACGCATCACAACCTCGAGATGCTGCGAGATAGTCTCGAGGTAGCCAGATATCTGCTTGAAGCCAATGCGGTTGGCCTGCATATACTGCATAATCGACGACTTGGTCTTTGTCGCAATCTCACCATAGAACTGGCGGGTGAGATCATCCTGAGTGTAGCCCGACTTTGTGCCGACGATCTTGATGAGGAACTTCTCGGTGTCGACAATACGCAAACCGTACTGACCCTCGGCAGCAAGAGGTACCATCACGTTGTAGTCGAAGTCGTGGATTGCAAGGTTGCTAATGCTCCAGGGGTTGTTGAATGGCTGTACCTTGTTTACAAACCACACCTCGGCGGTGAATGGGTTTTTGCCGCCAAATGGGATTCCAAAGAGGCTACGCAGCACCGGTAGGTTCTCGGTCGAGAGGGTGTGCTTACCAGGGCCAAACTTACCCACAACCTGACCCTTTGAGAAGAGTACAGCCTCCTGTGATTCGTAGACTATGAGCTGTGTGTAGGTACTAAGATTGGTCTCTGGATACTTCCACGCGTAGACGTTTTCGGACTCCGAAGGATTCCATTGTACTTCATTGATTAATGCCATAGTAGTTTAGTTTTATTGTTTTGTTATCGTTTGCAATTTATTGACGTGTGAGACATCGCGTTACAAAGTAGAGGCGTTGTAAGTGGTGATATCTATCATCTAAACAGAACAAAATTAAATATTTTTTTTCGAATAGCCAAGCCTTCATCGAAATAGTTTTGTGCAGTAGTGTGCGATTTTTGGGCTCTTGATGAGTGAGGTTGTCGATGTCTGCTCATCGATGCGTTGAGTGGTTTGCGCGTGGAGTTTGTCGCTGAGCTTTGCTACGCAAAAAGTGGCTATGCTTAGATCTAAATTTCGCAAATTATTGTAAAATAATTCGTTTAGTTAGCAAATTATTACTAACTTTGCCGATTATGAGAAGACTAACCATATACTCTGCAGCCCTTATGGCAATGTTGTCAATGGCCTGTGGCGGTGGCTCGTCCGACAACGAGAACAATGATATAGAGGCAGTAGATTCAGTCGAAATAGTTGAGCCAGAGTACCTCTTTGGTATCGACATCACTCCATACGAGGTTAAGACAGATACAATCCACCAGGGTGAGACGCTTGGCGGAATCCTCGGTCGTCACGGTATCTCAGCATCGAAGGTCGACCAGCTTTCGCGTAAGGCCGACTCAATCTTTCCTCTTCGACAGATTCGCTTCGACCAGGAGTATACAATCTTCAAACGTACTATTGAGGATTCGACAGGCACTCGTGACGTTCTTGACTACTTCGTCTACCACAAGTCGAAGACCGACTATGTGACCTTTGCCTTCTTGGGCGACTCGGTCGATGTAGTGCTCAACGAGGTGCCAATCCATATCGAGCGTAAGTGTGCAAGAGCCGAGATCACCTCGTCGCTCTGGGGTTCGATTATGGAGCACAATATGCCATACGCTTTGGCGAGCGAGTTTGAGGATATCTTCAAGTGGAGTGTCGACTTCTTCGGTATCCAGGAGGGCGATAAGTTCTCGGTTATCTATGACGAGAAGTTTGCCGAGGATGAGTCTGTGGGTATTGGCCGAATCTATGGTGCAAGCTTCACAAGTGGCAATAAGACCATCTATGCCATCCCTTATGTCAACGAGAATGGCAAGATCTCATATTGGGACTACGACGGAACATCGCTCAAGCGACAGATGTTGAAGGCTCCGTTGAAGTATAGCCGCATCAGCTCTAAGTTTACACATCGTCGTCTCCACCCTGTACATCGTGTATATCGCCCTCACCTCGGTGTCGACTATGCAGCACCTATGGGTACTCCTGTGCACTCGGTTGCCGACGGTACTGTGATCTTCGCAGGCTGGGGTGGTGGTGGTGGTAACACCATCAAAATCAAGCACTCAGGAGGCCTTCAGACAGGCTACCTCCACCTCAAGAGCTTCGCTAAGGGCATTAAGGTTGGTAGCAGAGTGTCGCAGGGTCAGCTCATCGGTTATGTAGGTTCTACAGGTACGTCTACAGGTCCTCACCTCGACTATCGTATCTGGCAGAATGGTACGCCTATCGACCCTCTCAAGGTCACTCAGCAGCCTCAGGAGCCTATCGCAAAGAAGTACCGTGCCGACTTCGAGCTCGTGCGTGATCGCGTGATTGCCGAGCTTGAGGGTGCAGCACCAGAGGATGACTATATCACCGAGGATGACATCTTCCGTCGTCCGAAGGCTGATACCACAAAGAGTAAGTAGTGGGTATGGCTGTTGACGAGCGTATAGTTAAGTTTATCAAGAAGCACCACGTGCTCACCCTTGCCACGTTGGCCGAGGGTGGTGTGCAGCCATACGTTGCCAACTGCTTCTACGCCTACGACGCCGAGCGTAACCTCTTCATCTTCACCTCGGATGTTGCTACACGTCACGGTGCAGAGATGGAGGCAAACCCCGCGGTGGCACTCTCCGTGGTGCGTGAAACACGCATCGTTGGAGCTATCGAGGGCTTGCAGGTTACGGGTCGTGTGGAGCGTGGCGATGATGAGGCTAAGAGCCGCTATATCAGACGTTTCCCTTATGCCGTTGTAGCATCTCTCACGCTCTGGATGGTACGCCCTGAGTTTATGAAATTCACCGACAATAAGCTCGGTTTTGGCAAGAAGCTGATATGGCAAAGCGAGGAGTAATAATCGTTGCTGGAGGCTCGGGACGAAGGATGCAATCTGCAATCCCTAAGCAGTTCCTGATTCTTGGCGGTCTGCCCGTTGTGGCACGCACGATAAATACCTTTGCCGAGGCTATGCCGGGTGCTGAGATTGTCGTTGTGCTGCCTAAGGATGATATCGAGATGTGGCGTAACCTCGCAGCACGCTTCGATGTCGCTGTGCACCGCACGGTAGCGGGTGGCAAGGAGCGTTTCGACTCTGTTAAGTGTGGCTTGGAGGCACTCTCTAACGAGGTTGAGTATGTCGCTGTACACGATGGCGTGCGTGCATTGGTGAGTAAGAAACTTATCATCCGCACTATGCTCGATGTCGAGCATAGCGGGGCGACTATTCCTGTTGTCGATGTTGTGGACTCATACCGTCGTGTTGAGGGGGAGGATTCAGTGATCGTGCCACGATCTGAGCTTCGCATAGTGCAGACGCCGCAGGTCTTTCGTGCCTCGCTGCTGCGTGAGGCCTATCTACAGCCCTTTAGTGCGTCGTTTACCGACGATGCCTCGGTTGTCGAGGGTCTCGGCCATAAGATATCGCTTGTCAATGGTGAGCGTACCAACCTAAAGCTTACCACACCCGACGACTTGGAGTGGGCCGAGTGGTGGCTTGCAAAGGAGGGTAGAGAGTAATGGTTAATCTCTTTTGGTGCCGAGACAAACTGCTTATAATAAGTGTTTTATGATATTGGATATCCTATGCTACGGGTATCCTTTTTTTGTTTGCAATGCCCCCTTTGGTGCAAGCACCAGTGGCATTGCAAACAAAAAAGACCCCAATCTTTCGATTGAAGTCTCTTGCTACTCAGCATTGTCGGGATGACAAGATTCGAACTTGCGACAACACGCCCCCCAGACGTGTACTCTAACCGGGCTGAGCTACATCCCGAAGCAAAATTGCGGTGCAAAGATAGTAATATTTTCTCTAAATCTGCAAATTAAATTCTGAAAAAAATATAACTTTGCAAAATGAAACATTGTGTAAATATACTTCTACTGTTGATAATTTCCTGGGTATCAGTGTGTTGCGGTGTGGCTGGAGGCTCTAAAACTGACCTTTTTACCACCCTCGACTACGCTCCAAGCAAGGCTACAGGATTTGCCATTTTTGCCGATGCAGATGGCAATAAATTGCTGCGTGTGACGCGTCCCTGGCAGGGTGAATCACCAGTAGAGCAGACACTTGCAATATTCCAAAGCGAGGAGGCTGCGGCGGGCTACTCAGGACAGGCTATAGTAGGTCCTGCGAAGCGTGTGGTCTGTATGTCTACAAGCTACGTCGCGATGCTCGATGCCCTAGGCTTGACAGATGCCATTGTGGGCGTTTCAGGTAAACAATATGTTACCAATGAGCGAGTTCGCACAAATCCCGAGGTGCGTGATGTGGGCTACGACTCGTCGCTCGACTTCGAGGCTATGCTCCTTCTCGATGCCGACCTTGTGATCCTCTATGGTGTCTCGGCCGAAAATAGTGCTGTCACCTCTAAGCTCCGCGAGATAGGTGTTCCCTATATCTATCTTGGCGACTACACAGAGCAGTCTCCACTTGGCAAGGCTGAGTGGGTGGTAGCTATTGCCGAGATTATGGGTCGTAGGGAGCGTGGCGAGGAGTTATTTAATTCAATAGCAGAGCGTTATGAGGCTGTTAAGGCCTCAGTTCCACGTGCCGGCAAAGCTAAGAGTGTGATGTTCAACTTACCATATCAGGATGTTTGGTATATGCCATCGGACGATAGTTATATGGTACAGCTCATCGAGGATGCGGGTGGAGAGTATATATATAAAGGTAAGAACACCACCTCTTCCTCTTGTGGCATAAGCCTTGAGGAGGCTATATCGCTCGTGTCGCGTGCCGATGTATGGCTCAATGTGGGTCAGTGCTCAACGATCAGTGAGGTGCGAAGCTCTGCGCCGCTCTTTGCCGAGATGGATGTCGTTCTTCGTGGCGAAGTCTATAACAACAATCGCCGTCGTGGCGAGGGTGGTGGCAGCGACTTTTGGGAGTCGGCCATCGTACGTCCCGATGTGGTGCTTCAGGATCTTGTCAACATTCTTAGTGGCAGTGGCGAGGAGCTCTACTATCACCATAAACTCAAGTAACGATGCAACGTAGGCTACATATAACGCTCTTCACGCTCCTCACGGTGCTACTCATTGTGGCGGCCTTTGGCGACCTGCTGCTCGGTACTACGCACATATCTATTGACGAGGTGTGGGCGGTGCTTGTCGGCGAGTCGACAAATGCCAACTATATCAAGATTGTCAGCGACCTACGTCTTCCAAAGATTATCGTGGCCATTCTCTCGGGTGTTGCACTCTCGGTTAGTGGCTTGCAGATGCAGACGCTCTTTCGCAACCCGTTGGCTGGACCATACGTCCTCGGTATCAACTCGGGTGCGAGCCTCGGTGTGGCACTCTTCACGTTGGCTATGCCGATGTTTGGTGTCGCTCAGGGATCGCTGTTGATGCGTCTTGGCCTTACGGGTGTGGCGTGGATAGGCTCGGCAGCAATCCTTACGCTTATTATGGCTCTCTCGCGTAAGATAAAGAATATCAACGTGATACTCATCATTGGTATGATGCTCGGCTCTGCAATATCGGCTATTGTGGGCGTGCTCCAATACCTCGGCAGCGAGGAGTCACTCAAGGCCTTTGTGGTGTGGACAATGGGTTCGTTATCGACAGTCACGCGTGGCGATATAGCCATCTTTGCACCCGCTGTTGTTCTCGGCTTAGTACTCTCGGTTGTTGCTATCAAACCTCTCAATATGCTGCTTCTTGGCGAGAATAATGCTCGTACAATTGGCCTCAATGTGGGTCGCTCACGACTCATTCTCTTCCTCTCGACGACGCTTCTTGCGGGTAGTGTCACAGCATTTTGCGGTCCTATCGGCTTTATTGGTTTGGCTATGCCTCACCTTGCACGTCTCACGTTCCGCACTGCAGACCACCGTGTGCTTGTCCCCGCCTCGATGCTCTTGGGAGCACTGTCGATGGTCCTCTGCTCGCTTGTTGCCGACTGCGTGGCACATAGCTCCGTAGTGCTTCCGGTGAATACCATCACGGCACTCTTGGGCGTGCCTATCATCATATTTGTTGTTGTTCGTAATCGTCACCGCCAATGATTGAGCTTCGTAACATATCGCTCGGCTTCGGTGAGCGTAGGCTCATCACTTCTGCCACAACACGCTTTGAGTGTGGTAAGATCACGGCACTCTTGGGACGTAACGGCACAGGTAAGAGCACGCTGCTGCGTACCATCGCATCGCTCCAGCGACCCCTCGATGGAGAGGTCTTTGTGGGTGGCGATAGCACCGCGACGCTCAGCTCCCAGGAGCTGTCTCGACGACTCTCGTTCGTTAATACCGAGCGTGTCGATGTTGAGGCTCTTAGTGTATACGAGATAGTCTCAATAGGCCGCTCGCCCTATACCGACTGGATGGGACGTCTCGATAACGAGGATGAGGCTATGGTGCGTCGCTCGATAGCACTTGCGGGTGTTGAACACCTTACAAATCGCTATGTCGACACTCTGTCGGATGGTGAGTGTCAGAGGGTTATGATTGCCAGAGCCTTAGCACAGGATACACCCGCTATACTCCTCGATGAGCCAACGTCGTTTCTCGACCTACCGAATAGATACGAACTTTGCCGTCTCCTTCGCGAGCTGGCACACAACGAGAATAAGTGTATAATATTCTCTACCCACGAGCTCGATATAGCCCTCTCGCTATCGGATAGCATTGCCCTTGTCGACACGCCGCAGCTTGTTCACCTTGCCACAGATGAGATGATTCACTCGGGCAATATCGAACGCCTCTTTAACAGCGACTTTGTGGGCTTTGACCCTGTTACTCGCTCCATCAAACTCAAATAGTTAGGCTAAAAGATGCGTTAAACTCACTATTTTGAGAGAAATAGCGATTTTTTTCTACAAACATTTTGCTGAATCGAAAATTTTGTGTACCTTCGCACCGCTAAATTGCTCGTTGAATTATGGGCATTAGTGGTATGGTCCGTTCGTCTATCGGTTAGGACACAAGATTTTCATTCTTGAAAGACGAGTTCGACTCTCGTACGGACTACACTTGGAGTGTCACGCTTATGGTGTGGTGCTTGCGGTTAGATTAGTTTTTAGGAGCGGGCCTTAGGCCTATCCGACAGCGGCCACGGCCGTCTTTAAGAAGTTGCCGTCCGGCGTGGCAAAGTTCGCTGAGAGGGGGGGGAGTCAAAAGTTTGGGTCGAGAGTGACCTTGTTGATTGAAACCCACACGATGCGGAAAGCCGGAAACAAAAGAAACATAAAAAATAAAAATAAAAAAAGATTTAAAACTATGGCAAATCACAAGTCATCAAAGAAGAGAATTCGTCAGACCGTAACTAAGCGTGCTCACAACCGTCTTTACCACAAGACTGCTCGTAACGCTGTAAAGGCTTTGCGTAACACTACTGAGCGTTCAGCTGCTGAGGCATTGCTTCCAAAGGTAAGCTCTATGTTGGACAAGTTGGCTAAGACTAACATCATCCACAAGAACAAGGCTGCTAACCTCAAGAGCTCACTCGCTTTGCACGTTAACGCATTGTAATCTGCGGATTT
>JAFYSI010000065.1 GCA_017559425.1 Alistipes sp. | reverse complement strand
TTCACTGCCGAGCTAATACCGAGCTGATGCACACGTCTGTCGCCAGTGAAGTAGTCGACAACGAGGCCTGTTGAGAGGGGTATGATGATGCCTGCGCCAATGCCTATAATCGTGCTTGTTATAATCAACTCGGTGAGTGTGCGTGAGAGCATACAGCCGATGCCGCTGAGAAGAAATATCGACGTTCCGATGACCAACATTCGTATCTTGTTGCGTGTCACGGACCAGCGTCCAGCCAGCAGCATAAAGGGTATGATCATCAGCGAGGGTAGCGACTCGAGCATCGAGACCTCGAGCTCGCCCGCCTTAGGAAATATGGTGCTTATGTCGTCGAGTATTGGCGACACCGCAAGTCCTGGAAGTGATACTATTGCCGACACTGACCATATGGCCACAAGGGCCGCAAGGTGTATCGTGCCTTTTCCTGTCTTAATCAACATAATCCTTCTGTTTTTTCCTTTCCCGAGCAACTCTCGTGCCGATAGTAGATTTGCTTTAGTCAAAAAAAAGTGATAATTTTGTTGTTTGTAAGGGCCTGAGGGCCTTAATAGGGTATCGAAACAAATAGAATTAGAATATGGCAAAGAGTGCAAAGGATCTCAGAATAGTATTTATGGGTACGCCCGAGTTTGCGTCAACATCGCTCAAGCGACTTGTGGCTGAGGGTTACAACATTGTGGCTGTGGTCACCACGCCCGACAAGCCAGCGGGACGCGGACAGAAGATTCACGAGAGCGACGTTAAGCTCACAGCTAAGGAGCTCGGACTTCCCATCTTGCAGCCCGAGAAGTTGCGTGACGAGGTATTCCTCGAGGAGTTGCGTGCGTTGAACATTGACCTCGGCATCGTCATCGCCTTTCGTATGTTGCCCGAGGTGGTGTGGTCAATGCCGCCAATGGGTACCTTCAACCTCCACGCCTCGTTGTTGCCACAGTATCGCGGTGCAGCGCCTATCAACTGGGCGATTATCAATGGCGAGGAGCGCACGGGTGTAACTACATTCCTTCTCAACCACGAGATTGACAAGGGTGCAATCATCGAGCAGGAGAGCGTCGACATCTTGCCCGAGGACAACATCGGCACGCTCTACGACAAGTTGATGAACATCGGCTCGGAGCTCGTGCTTCGCACCGTCAATAAGATTGCCGAGGGCAACTACACAGCCATCGAGCAGATGCACATCGACGAGAGCACGCTGAAGCCAGCACCAAAGATCTTCAAGGAGGATGGTCTTATCAACTGGGACCGCAAGGGTAGCGACGTTATCAACCTTATCCGTGGCCTCTCGCCATATCCTGCTGCGTGGACGGCTATCTACAAGGATGGTCAGGAGTCGGGCTCGGCAAAGATATTCTCGGCACGCTTTGAGGCGGACCAAAAGCCAGGCTCGGCAGGTGATGTTGTGACCGACGAGAAGACATATCTCGGCGTGCGTGTTGCCGATGGCGTGGTATATATCGACGAGCTGCAACTTGCGGGCAAGAAGCGAATGACCACCAAGGAGCTCCTGCTTGGCTGGCGTGATGCCTCAAAGTGCAGATTCCTGAAATAGGGTATAGTAGAACCGAAAAAGAGAGCTGTGAAGCTCTCTTTTTTCTTGTTCTTTCTGACTGTAAAATCTTTAGAATAGTGCCTTGGGGAGTTGCTCGATGCTTGAGATAAAGATCACCTCGATACCCTTAGGGCACTTCACGCTCTTCTCCACGAAGCTCGACACCACGATACGTTTGAAGCCGAGGCGTGCCGCCTCCGAGATGCGTTGCTCGGTGCGTGGTGCAGGGCGTACCTCGCCTGAGAGGCCGATCTCACCAGCACAGCAGGCCTGGTCGTTGAGTGGTCGGTCGTAGTACGACGATATGATTGCAGCCACCACCGCAAGGTCCATACCTGTGTCCGAGACCTTAAAGCCACCCGCAAAGTTGAGAAATACATCCTTCTGGAACATTTTCATCCCGACACGCTTCTCCAGTACGGCCAATAGCATATTGAGTCGTCGCTGGTCGAATCCCGTAGCCGAGCGTTGAGGTGTTCCGTAGGCTGCACCGCTGACAAGTGCCTGCACCTCAATGAGGTATGGGCGTATGCCGTCGACAGCAGCACCTATGGCACAGCCCGATAATGGCTCGTCGTAGTGGGTGATGAGTATTTCCGAGGGGTTGTCGACCTCTTTGAGACCTGACTCTCGCATCTCGAAGACGCCAATCTCGTATGTGGCACCAAAGCGGTTTTTAGCACCTCGCAAGATGCGGTATGTGTGGTTGCCGTCTCCCTCAAACTGAAGCACCACGTCGACAATATGCTCTAATATTTTTGGTCCGGCTATTGTGCCATCCTTAGTAATGTGGCCGATGATGAATATCGCTGTGCCAGTGCTCTTGGCCACACGCAGCAGCGTCGTGGCACACTCGCGAATCTGTGGCACGCTACCCGCCGACGACTCGATAACATCGGTTGCCATAGTCTGAATCGAGTCGATGATCACCACGTCGGGGCGTAGCTCCTCAATCTGCGAGACAATATTCTCGAGCAGCGTCTCGGTGTAGACGATGCACTCATCGTTGCCGATGCCAAGACGTGAAGCACGCATCTTAATCTGCTCGGCCGACTCCTCGCCCGACACATAGAGTGTCTTCAGTCCATTTGCTGTGAGTGCTATCTGCAACGATAGGGTAGATTTGCCAATGCCAGGCTCACCGCCAAGAAGTATGAGTGATCCAGGCACAAGGCCTCCGCCAAGCACGCGGTTTAGCTCCTTGAGACCTGTGTCGATACGCTTTGTGGTCTGCTCGGTGATGTCCTGCACACGCTGTGGCTCGGCTTTAGGCACTGAGACGAGGCGTGATGCAGCGACCGTGGATGACTCCTTGGCCACAACGTGCTCGGTGATGGTGTTCCACTCACCACACGAGGGACACTTACCTAACCACTTTGGGGTCTCGTAGCCGCACGCCGTGCAGAAGAACGTACGCTTTAGTTTGGCTGCCATCTCCTTAGTTCATAAAGAGTTTGATGATGTCGTTACCGTTGGCAAATACGAGCAACAAGAGCAAGAGACCGAGACCAATGTACTGCATAATCTCGAGGAACTTGTCGCTTGGCTTGCGTCGTGTGATGAGCTCCCAGAGTGTGAAGAGGGCGTGACCGCCATCAAGACCTGGGATTGGCAAGAGGTTCATAATAGCCAAGGCGATAGAGATAAAGGCTGTCAATGTCCAGAAGCTCTGCCAGTTCCACGTTGCAGGGAAGATGCTACCGATGGCAATGAAGCCACCCACCTCCTTATAGCTCTTAGTTTCAGGGTTGACAATCATCTTGAGCTGCTGCCAGTATGAGCCGAGCTCGCTGCAACCACGCTTGATACCTGCAGGGATAGACTCAAAGAAGCCATACTCGGCGGTGCGAGGCTCTATAAACTTCACGAATACGCCCATCTGTGCCTCCTCGTTGATAGGCACGCTAAGACGCAGAGTATCGGTGCCGTTGCGGAGAATCTCGACCTCGGCATCACGACCCTTGTAGGCGTCGAGAATCTCGCGACCGTGCATAAAGTCGCGTACAGGAGTCTCTCCAATAGTGATAACCTTATCGCCCGATATAAGTCCCGCTGCCTGTGCCGTAGGAAGCGAAACAGAGTCGATATTGAATGGGATAAGGATATCGTAGAAGTCGAGCACAGAGCCATCCTCACGCATTGCAACAAGCTCCTCGAGTTTGATAGAGATGCTCTTCGTCTCGCCATTACGCTCAACGACGATGTTACGATCCTCATCGGCGATGATGAGTCGCTTGCGGATGTCGATGATGTTGCCAATCTCCTCGCCATCGATCGATACGATACGGTCGCCATCCTCGAAGCCGATGCTCTTAGCTCTTTCGTTGAACTTATAACCGTAGGCGATGTCGTCGTTGTGGTAGTACTCCTCGCCCCAGGTGAAGAGCATCATAGAGTAGAGGAACATCGCAAAGAGCACATTCATAATGATACCCGCGAGCATAACGATGAGTCGCTGCCACGCAGGCTTTGTGCGAAACTCCCAGGGTTGTGGCTCCTGCTGCATCTGCTCGGTGTTCATCGACTCGTCGATCATTCCCGAGAGCGATACATAGCCACCCAGTGGCAACCAACCGATACCATACTCTGTCTCGCCAAACTTACGCTTGTAGAGCGAGAACCAGGGGTTGAAGAAGATGTAGAACTTCTCGACACGAATCTTGAAGATGCGTGCTGTGATGAAGTGTCCAAACTCGTGGATGAGCACCAACAGCGAGAGTGATGCAAAGAATTGTACTGCTTTAATAAGTATTGTCTCCATAGTGAATTAATTTTCTAAAGTTTTAGGTAGCGACGTGCCAACTCGCGAGCCTCGCGGTTCGAGCTGTCGTAGTCGTCGAGTGTTGGGTGTGCCACGAATGAGGCGTTGTCGAGGGCGTAGCGTATAGCACCCACGATGTCATTGTATCGGCACTTATGACCAAGGAATGCAGCCACAGCCACCTCGTTAGCTCCATTCATCGTGCAGGCTGCTGTGCCTCCACTCTGTAAGCAGTCGTAGGCGATGCCGAGTGCTGGGTACTTCTTGTGGTCGACCTCGGCGAAGGTAAGTGTGGGGTAGTCGAGTATTGAGAAGTTCTCGACAGCCTCCTGGGCACGCTCAGGGTAGAGCAGAGCGTAGCTGATGGGGGTGTGCATATCGGCATTGCCGAGTTGTGCCTTTACCGAGCCATCGGTGAACTCGACCATTGAGTGTACGATAGATTGTGGATGGATGACCACCTTGATACGCTCTGGCTCAATGTCGAAGAGCCAGCGAGCCTCGATAACCTCGAAGCCCTTGTTGACGAGCGTTGCTGAGTCGATCGTGATCTTTGCTCCCATTGACCACTGAGGGTGCTTGAGAGCCATCTCGGGTGTCACTGCATCGAGCTCTTCGCGAGATAGGTTGCGAAGGGCACCTCCGCTGCAGGTGATTATAAGGTTGCGTATCGAGCGACGCTGCTCACCCTCGAGGCACTGCATAATTGCCGAGTGCTCCGAGTCGATAGGCAGAATGTCGACACCCTTACGCTTTGCTGCCTCCATAATGATGTCGCCACCAACGACTAACGTCTCCTTGTTTGCCAAGGCTATACGCTTGCCACTCTCGATGGCAAGTGCCGTGGGGTGCAGACCAGCATAACCCACTAAGGCATTTACCAGCGTGTCGCTGCGGTAGCTTTGTGCAACGTGGTTTATCTCCTCGTCACCAGCCAATACCTTGATGTCGGTGTCGGCAAGGGCCTCTTTGAGCTGAGGGTATAGCTCCTTGTTGCCAATCACAACGCTCTCGGCACGAAATTCGCGGGCTTGCACAGCAAGCTCCTGCCAGCGGCTGTGTGCCACAAGCGATGCTACGCGAAAACGGTCGGGGTTGCGACGTATGATATCGAGGGTCTGTACGCCAATTGAGCCTGTCGAACCCAATATTGTTACTCTCTCCTGGTTCATTGCAATCTTAGTTCTTAAACAAAATGTAGCGTTCTGGGTCTACAGCTGTGCCATTACGCCATAGCTCGAAGCCGAGGTCTATGGCCTTTTCGTCCTCCACGGCCTGAGAGCCAATTACAGCACCACTCTGCACAATCTGACCCTTGCGAACAAGAGCCTCGCCGAGCTGCTTGTAGACTGATACATAGCCATTCGCGTGCTGGATGATAATCGAGATGTTACCAGCCGATCCCTGCGTAACACCCACTACAGTACCATTCTCCACTGCCATCACCGAGCGGTCGTTGTCAACACTCATAATGGTGATGTCGTAGCTCGAGTCTGGAGCGTCGAACGTGCGGGTGATAGTGCCGTGCATAGGGATGCTAAACATCGCAGCTACGGGGTTTGCCTCGCGTGTGTTTTCGAGCGAGTACTCGCCCTCGCTACGCTCCAAGATGCTGCGGAGCAGCGAGTCGGCACGCGTAGGAAGTACGGTGGTCTTGTCGTACTGGATGCTGTCGGTCAATACTGTAGAGTGGAGCGTTGGGGTGCTGCCGTTGATGATCTTTGTAACGGCATCGTTATACTCAAGCATACGGTGCATAAGACGCTCCATCGAGTCTATCTGCATAATGCTCTCAACCATCTGGTCACGCATCTTCTCGGAGCTAGTCTTGTAGCCAGGCAGAATCTCGAGGATTGGGGTGTAGGCCATAAGTAGCATAAGCACTCCAAAGAGGATGATGACAAAGGCCGATATGCCGCTGATGATGCCGATTGGGGTGATGTTCATCTTCCAGTGTGACTCATCGCTGTCGCGGTCACGCATCGATAGTTGTCGCTTATCTGTTAGCTGCGACCATAGTCGCTTGAAAAAGTTCTCTTCCATACTCTGATATATATTTCCGCAAAGATAACGAAAAAGGGCGGATACTTTGTACTTTCTGCAAAAATTTTTACCTTTGTTGCTCAGAAAATTCTTAAAACACAAAATAATTATGACAAAACCTACTCTTTTAGTTTTGGCTGCGGGTATGGGCTCTCGCTATGGCTCACTCAAGCAGATGGATGGTGTCGGCCCTAATGGCGAGGCAATCATCGACTACTCTGTCTACGACGCTATTCGTGCAGGCTTTGGCAAGGTGGTCTTCGTTATCCGCCACTCTTTTGCCCAGGATTTCTGCGAGGTGTTCAATGCTGAGCGTTTTGGTGGTCGTATCGAGGTGGAGTATGTATTTCAGGAGCTCGATAACCTTCCAGAGGGCTTCACTCTTCCTGCTGAGCGTCAGAAGCCTTGGGGTACTAACCACGCGGTGATGATGGGTGCTGATGTTATCAATACACCTTTTGCTGTTATCAATGCTGACGACTTCTATGGCCGTGATGCTTACGCAGTTATCGGTAGCTACCTTAAGGAGCTTACAGACTCAGAGGGTATGTATTGTATGGTTGGCTATGAGGTGTCAAAGACCTTGTCGGAGAATGGTACAGTGTCGCGTGGCGTATGTACTGTTGATGCTGATGGCAACTTGCAGTCGATGGTTGAGCGTACTAAGATTGAGCGTGTCGATGGCACTATTGTCTTCCACGACCTCGGCACTGACGAGCCATTGGCGGAGAATACACCTGTGTCGATGAACCTCTTCGGCTTCACACCTGACTATTTTGCCCACTCTGAGGCCTTCTTCAAGGAGTTCTTGAAAGAGAATATCGACAACCTCAAGTCGGAGTTCTTCATTCCATTGATGGTTAACAAGGTGATCAACGACGGTACAGCTTCGATGCGTGTTTTGCAGACCTCGGCTAAGTGGTTTGGTGTGACCTATAAGGAGGATAAGCCACAGCTTATGCAGAAGATTGAGGAGTTGATTGCAGCGGGCGAGTATCCACGCAACTTGTGGGAGTAAAATTGCCAAACAAGGCTCTTGCTTGTTATGCTTGTCTTGAAAAGCCTCACATACACTTAGTATGCTACGATTTTCAACCCTTTCACAAGCCCCAAATTAGTCCTTGTTATACAATTTTAAGTGATATAAATAGTTGAAAAATAGGCTGTTCCTTAGTTGGAATAACCTATTTTTTTATGCCTGTGCAAAGAGCAATGCCCAGACAATAAATCGTCCGCATTTACCCACTAACATCCATAGTGCCGAGGGAAGAAATCGCACCTTGTAGAAGCCGAGAACCACGGCAAAGATGTCGCCAACAAAGGGTAGCCAAGTGAGCAGAGCGAGCCACGCTCCCCACCGTTCGACCCTCTCTTTTTGTCGCTCGATGGTCTCTCGTTTTACCCTGAACCACCGCTCCAACCACTCGAGTTTTCCGAGCCATCCCAACCAGTAGGAGGTGAGTCCTCCGAGCCAGTTACCGAGTGTAGCCACGGCGATGGTTAGCACAGGGTCGCCACCCAGTGCAAGCATACCTATGACAAGGAGGTCGGAGCTAAACGGTACTACCGTAGCTGCGAGAAACGAGCCGATAAAGAGGCCTATTAGTCCGTAGTCGAGAAGCGATTCCATAGTGTTGTCGTTGGCAAAGATAGCTCATTCGGTCTATAATCGGGCCAAACAGCTACGAAAAAATACTTTTTTTGAAAAAATATGGCTTCAAGCGTGGTAGTTTGAAGAAAAATGTATATTTTTGTTGTTGATTGCGACACTTAGTTGTCGACAGTGTTTATTGGCAATTAAACCTAAACATATAACAAACGTTAATCAATCAAATGAAGCGTATTTTGGTCGTGGGTGCCGGTGGTCAGATTGGATCTGAGTTGGTGCCATATCTTCGCTCTATCTATGGTGCATCGAATGTCGTTGCTACCGATGTTAAACACAATGCTGTTTTGGCCGAGGCAGGTCCATTCGAGTCACTCGATGCTCTCGATGCTAAGCAGTATGCCTAGCTTGTTGATAAGTACAAGATCGACTCTATCTTCAATCTCGTAGCCCTTCTTTCTGCTACTGGTGAGAAGAACCCTCAGCTTGCGATGCGTATCAATATGGGTGCGTTGGAGAACTCTTTGGAGATCGCTCGTGAGAAGAACTGTGCAGTCTTCACCCCATCATCAATCGGTGCTTTCGGTGGTGACTTCCCACGCGACAAAACTCCTCAGGACACTGTTATGCAGCCTAACACTATCTACGGTGTTTGCAAGGTAACTGGTGAGTTGCTCTCTAACTACTACCACTCACGCTTCGGTGTTGATACTCGTTCGGTACGTTTCCCAGGTATCATCTCTAACGTGACTTTGCCTGGTGGCGGTACTACTGACTACGCTGTAGAGATCTATTACGAGGCAGTTAAGGGTAACAAGTTTGTATGTAACATCGCTCCAGATGTATATATGGATATGATGTATATGCCTGATGCTTTGCGTGCTACAGTTGAGCTTATGGAGGCAGATCCTTCGAAGCTTAAGCACCGCAACTCATTCAACATCGCAGCTATGAGCTTCACGCCAGAGATCATTCGCGAGGTTGTTGAGCGTCACGTTCCTGGCTTCCAGATGGAGTACAACGTAGATCCTGTTAAGGATGTTATCTCACGTAGCTGGCCTAACTCTTTGGACGACACTTGTGCTCGCGAGGAGTGGGGTTGGAAGCCACAGTGGGATCTCGAGTCTATGACTGTTGATATGCTCGAGGCTGTTCGCAAGAAGAACTTGTAATTCGTAGTCGATCCGGACTTTGTAGAGTCTTCGGTTCAGCAAGAATGAATAAAATCCCTGGGTTGTGCTTACAGCCCAGGGATTTGTTTGTAGACAAATTAGAAATTAGTAGAGATTTATAAGTGATAATTGATCCACTCTCTAAAATATTACTAATTAAATAGTAACGCCTGCCTAACCGAAGTTAAGCAGGCGTTAGTGTTAGTGGCAAGTAGATTATCGAATCTGACGGATAATCTCACCACCGTGCTTGATAGCCTCCTCATTCTGTGGAAGCATCTTCCAAGCACGCTCAGGCAAAGTCTTCTTCAAACCAGCCATTACATTCTCCATAGCTACAACAGGACGAACCTTGAGGTAAGCACCGAGAATCATGGTGTTGAACAACTTAGCCTGGCCCAAACGTGCGCACTCAGCTGTAGCATCAATCTGATAGATGTTGATGTCAGTACGTGTTGGGTGGCTAGTGATACCGTTAGTATCGTAGATGAGAGTACCACCTGGCTTAACCTGGCTCTCGAACTTGTCCATAGACTGCTGGTTGAGAACAACTACGCAATCGAACTCGTGAGCGATAGGTGATGAGATAGCACTATCAGAGAGGATAACTGTAACGTTAGCTGTACCACCACGCATCTCAGGACCGTAAGAAGGCATCCAAGTAACCTCCATATCCTGCATAATGCCAGAGTAAGCCAAAATCTTACCCATAGTGAGGACACCCTGTCCTCCGAAACCTGCAATGATTACTGTTTCTTTCATAACTGC
>JAFYSI010000064.1 GCA_017559425.1 Alistipes sp. | reverse complement strand
CAACGAGCCTAAGGCATTCGAGGCAATCGTTAATGCAGTTAAATAGTCATCACTCGCTTTGCGAATGATTAAAAGGGCTGTCCGACAGATGTTGGACAGCCCTATATATTTTATCTATTTTAAACCAAAAGACTTAGCAACGAAACCGTATATCGAAAATCTCGCTACCTCACAATCATAGCATTGACAAGCTTAACGCCCGCACGCTCATTAAGCAGCTTCACCAATTCGTCGCGACGAAAGAAGAGCTCGTTACGCACAACACTCGAGGCTACAACAACATACAAAATATGGTTTTCGAGCTTGAGGTTACGCGTCTGCTCGACAACATAGTCACCAACAATCTCACGCCAATACTCCTCCAAGCGACCCTCAGCAACCTTGGCTGCAACGTAGGGACGCTTAAAAAAGTCGTTGAGAATCTCGCCTATGGTCTGTGTCTTAGTACGTTTCATAACGATGCCTTACCCTGGCTAATGTGAAACAATCTATACTCGACGCCCGCCTCGCTGAGTGTACGCTGCAGACGGTGCTTATTGCAATCTGTAATCATAATCTGGCCAAACATATCACCACCAACAAGTCGGAGAAGCTGTGCCACACGACGCATATCGAGCTTGTCGAAGAGGTCGTCAAGAAGTAGTATCGGACGGTCACCACAATGCTCTGCCAAGAGTCGGTACTCAGCAAGCTTCAAGGCTATAAGGAATGACTTTTGCTGCCCCTGTGAACCGAACTTGCGGAGTGGATAGCCGCCAATCGTAAAGTGAACGTCGTCGCGATGCACGCCGACAGAGGTAAACTCGTTTACAAAATCCTTGCGACGTGACTGCAGCAACAGCTCCGAGAGGGGTGCCGTCTGCAGGTCGGAGCGGTACTCGAGATCGATACTCTCCCTCTGATCCGAAAGCAGTGCGTAGTACTCATCAACCATAGGCCTGAGCTGGGCGATTACCTCCTCGCGACGCTTAAAGAGCGTATCGGCAGAGGCCGAAAGCATAGCATCGTAGATGAGGAGCATATCCTCCGTAGGATTAGTCTTGAGTAGTTTGTTACGCTCCTGAAGCGTTGTGTTATAGCGAATTAGCTGGGCGAGGTAGCCACGATCAATCTGCGAGATAAGACGATTTATGTATCGTCGTCGCTCCTCAGCAGAGTCGCTGATAAGGGCACTATCGGCTGGCGAGACCACAACAATAGGGAAGCCACCAACGTGGTCCGATAGTTTGTCATACTCCTTGCCGTTACGCTTAAGGGTTTTGCCTCCACGACGCGTATAGCCACAGACAACCTGATCAACACGGCCATCATCACGACGAAAACGGCCATCCACCAAGAAGGAGTCCTCGCCGTGACGCACACTCTGCGAGTCGGTGAGTGTATGCATCGACTTGGCGAGTGCAAGGTAATGCACCGCATCAAGGATGTTGGTCTTGCCCGCACCATTGTCGCCAACAAAGCAGTTGACATCTGCCGAGAGAGATATCTGCTCCTCGGCAATATTCTTAAAGTTTATTATATTTAGCGTGTCAAGAATCATCTTATCGAACTAATATTTCTCGGCCTCAACGAACAACTGATCGACATCTCCCTCTGTGTACTCGTATGTCATAAAACGCACAACACCCTGACGGTCAATAATGTAGCATCGAGGAACATACATCGTTGCATAGAGCTGATAGACAGATCGCTCGGGATCTGCAACAAGAGAGAATGTGTAGCCATTATTGTCTCTATACGCGGTGATATCCGTAAGTGATCCACCACGGGATACTGCGACAATACGTGGCGTAGCTACCCCACAGCGTATCCTACTTTGCAGGGCATTAAGCAAATTATGGCAGTCAGGACAGGTGTGCGAAAAGAGTATAAGGAGTGTAACATCATCGCACTCTCCACCAACTGCAACATACTCACCATCAATGGTTTCGACACGAAACTCAGGGGCCTTATCACCAACTTTGACAATCGACGTCGCCTCATAGGATGGTAGATCATCGTTAACGATCTCGCAACCAACAACTACCATCATCACTACCGCGGCAACGACTACAAAAAAGAGTCGATTGAGCAAGTGACGCTTCACAAAACGGGCTATTTTCGCTGAATTAATCATAGTGCGAAGATAGCGTTTTTTTCTCGGAAGTGCAACATTTTTTTCGTAACGCTATTTTTTTACTGGAAAAGCTATGAAATTCAAACTTTTTATTGTACTTTTGTAGGTTCAAAGACACGAAAGACATAAATAATTAAAAAAACTATAGAGTTATGACAAACAATGTACAGACACCCGAGACAGATCTTATGGTAGAGACTAAGGGTAAGTTGGAGCTTTTCTTCGACAAGAACGGTAACAAGCTCTTGTGGGCAATCATCATCGTTGGCTTTGCACTCAGTGCATTCTTCATCTTCAAGAACTTCAACGACAGCCGCAAGCAGCGTAAGGAGGAGAACGCAAGCATCGCTGTAGCTAACGAGCTCAACACTACTGACAGCGTTGAGGGCTACAACAAGGTTCAGGAGGACTACGCTGGTACTCAGGCTGCTAACACAGCTTGCTTCCTCGCAGCAGCAGCAGCTCTCGAGGCTGGTGACTTGGAGAAGGCTGAGGCTGAGTTGACAAAGTATGAGATGACTGAGGGTGCTGCTGGCGAGATGCTCAACGCTAAGGTTCTCGGTCTTCGTGGTGATGTTGCTGTTGAGAAGAACGACCTTCAGACAGCTGCTGAGCGTTTTGCAGAGGCTGCAAACGCAAGCAACGACGAGCACACTTACGTAACTTACACTAAGAAGCTCGCTTTGGTTTACGAGGCTATGGGCGACAACGCTAAGGCTCAGGAGTGCTACAAGGCAATCGTTGCTAAGTATCCTTCACAGGAGCGTGCAATGGCTAAGTTCATCCGCTAATTAGCTTAATATCAACGACAAATGGCTCATCGTAACATCCTTCGCAAACCTATAACTCAGCAGCACGACAGCCACGTTAAGGTGGGTATCATCGTGGTGCACGAATGCGAGGATTTTGCCGAGGCTAACATCCATCCATTTGTCGAACAACTCAAAGAGTTGGGTTGCTCATCACAGCATATCCACGTTCGCGACGTGGCGAAGCTACACGATTCGATTATGATGATTCAGTACTTCGCACAATACACCGATGTTGACAGCGTGATTATTCTTGCTCCCGAGGAGCGAGTGATGGAGACACCTGCACTCATCAATGGCATCGTCCAGCAGCAGTTGCAGTGGAATATGTACATCACTTTTGGTGGCAAGGAGCGTGCTGAGGAGATGCAGTATATGTACACCACTATGCGTGAGATGGAGGCATCTGCTCCCGACTTCGATGCCGAAGAGACGGAGGAGTTCGACATCAGCTTCTCATAGCAGAGCAACAACTCAGAAGGTTACAAACAAGAGTAGGGGTATCGCTTGATACTCCTACTTTTTTGTTTATGACTATTTTTATGGTTGGTAATGTAATTTACAAAGTAAATTATTGTCAATTGTGAATTTTTCACTACCTTTGCCTAATATGGATGCACGTTACACATACGAGGGCGTTGAACTCGGCTACTCTATTGAGGGCCAGGGCGATACAATTATTCTTCTTCACGGCTGGGGTTGCGACAGAAATATCTGGAAGGCTACTCGAGAGTTGCTTCTTGACCATTTTCAAGTCATTAGCGTAGATTTTGCTGGCTTTGGCCTTAGCTCTGAGCCACAGAGCGTGTGGGGTGTCGAGGAGTACACCCGCTCTATCGAGGCCCTTGTCCAGGAGCTCGGCATCGAGCGACCTACGCTCGTGGGTCACTCGTTTGGTGGTCGTGTGTCGATCCTCTACGCCTCACGCAACGAGACTCGTCGCGTAATCCTCACCGATGCTGCGGGTGTCAAGCCCCGTCGCACGCTCAGATACTACCGCAAGGTCTACACCTTCAAGCTGATGAAGCACATCTTGCCACTTCTCATCGGAGATCGCAAGGCACAGATGATCATCGAAGAGCGACGCTCAAAGTCAGGCTCGTCGGACTATAACCGTGCGACACCTATGATGCGTGCCATACTCTCAAAGTGCGTGAACGAGGATCTCTGCCACCTTATGCCTAAGGTGACAGCTCCTGTGCTCCTCTTCTGGGGCGATAAGGACACCGCTACCCCACTACACGATGCACAGACTATGCAACGCCTTATGCCTGACGCTGGCTTGGTCGTTGCCAAGGGTGCTGGACACTTTGCGATGTTGGAGCAGACGGAGTTATGGATGGGTGCAGTGAAGTCATTTCTTAAAATCGAGTAAGCGATGAGTATTGGAGTACATATATTTTCTGCTGCGTGGCTCATATACCTCTGGGCTACAATGCGTTATTCTGTGCAGATGTTCCAGCAGAACTCCTACCGCACGGAGCGTTACAACCGCTGGCTACGCTCTACTGGCGAGTGGCACTCTCGTATGAACATCGTCTCGCTGCTTGCGGCTGCCATCTTTGCATTTACCGACCATACGACAGCACTTGCTGTGATGGGTCTCTGGATGATGGTCATCGCCATTGCCGAGTTCTCTATCAAATACAAGATTCCCGTGGCCTACACAATGCGAGTTAAGCGTCTCTTCACAACACGCCTTGCAATCACAGCGACAGCAGTGGCCATTACGCACATCTATGCAGCGGACTATACCCTCTCAGTGATGATGCTTATGGCAGTGGACTACTGGACGATTCTTGCCAACCTCATAAATAGGCCTTTGGAGGCACTTATCACACGCTGGTACTACAACGATGCTAAGCGTATGTTGCGTAGTATGCCTCACCTCAAGATTATCGGCATCACAGGTAGCTTCGGCAAGACATCGACAAAGCACTTCCTCTACCGCGTACTCTCCGAGAAGTACAACGTGCTTATGACTCCTGGTAACTTCAACACAACTCTTGGCGTTGTGCGTACCGTGCGTGAGCACCTCAAGCCACATCACGAAGTATTCATCGTGGAGATGGGAGCAAAGCAGCGTGGCGACATCAAGGAGATTTGCGACTTGGTGAATCCTGAGATGGGTATCATCACCTCTGTGGGCGAGATGCATCTCGAGACCTTTGGCTCTATCGAGGGGGTAGCACGCACCAAGTTTGAGCTTATCGAGGCATTGCCTGAGGGTGGCTTTGGTGTGGTGAACGTCGACTCCCAGGTCGCCGCAGAGCACCTCAAAACCATTGAGCGTAAGGTGGCTACCTACGGCATTGACAACGCGGAGGCCGACTACCGTGCAGTAGATATCGCCTACTCATCGCAAGAGACTAAGTTTTATTTAGATAAGGGAACAGAGGAGAGGAGCCTCTTTGCAACTCACATTCTCGGTCGTGGCAACATCCTCAACATCCTTGCAGCAATTGCCATTGCCGACAAGCTCGGTGTGTCGCTCGAAGCGGAGCGTCGTGCAGTGCGTCAGATTGAGCAGATTGAGCACCGCCTAAGCCTTCGTCGCAACGCGGGAATAACAATCCTTGATGACGCATATAACTCTAACCCTACAGGTGCTAAGATGGCCCTGGAGGTGCTCAAGGGCTTCAACACCGAGGGTCGTCGCTGGGTGCTCACACCAGGATTTGTGGAGATGGGTTCAAAGCAGTATGAGAACAACCGCGAGTTTGGTCGCGACATCGCCAAGGCTGAGCCCAACGGTGTGTATGTCATCAACGAGGTTAACCGCAAGGCTATTGTCGAGGGACTTAGCGAGGGTGGATATCCAGAATCACAGCTCAGATGCGTAGCATCGTTCAGCGAGGCGATGTCGGAGCTACAACCACAACTCAAGGCGGGCGATGTGATGCTCTATGAGAACGACCTGCCCGACTCATTTAAGTAAGAAACGATTAAAGGTAGGTTCTATTAATTAGGTCGAGATGATTTTGGATGATATTTCGAGGATATATCTCAGCTTTTTTGAGGGAGCAATGCGGACATTGTAACCTGAAAAGAGATGAGATAGAGACCGAAATAGAGCCAAAAGCAGCCGAAATAGAATCTGCCGAAAATGTTAACTTTTTTACTAATTTATAGAACATACCTAAAAATATTGATACAATGAAGATTAATGTAGGTGTAATTTTTGGTGGCCGCTCAGTCGAGAACGAGATTTCAGTAATCACTGCGGCACAGACTATGGCGGCGATGAACACAGAGAAGTACAACATCGTGCCTATCTACATCTCAAAGGAGGGTCGCTGGTATACTGGTGACAAGCTCCGCACTACGGACAACTACCGCAACCTCGACACGCTGCTTAAGTCTGTTACTGAGGTATATCTGCGTCCTGTCTATGGCGACAACAACCTCTATAAGGTGGCAAAGCCTCTCTTTGGCAGCGACAAGGTGTGCTCAATCGACGTGATTCTCCCCTGCTTGCACGGCACATCGGGCGAGGATGGCTCGTTCCAGGGTCTTGTGGAGATGACAGGTATCCCATACGCCTGCCCTAACCCACTCGCCTCGGCAAATGGTATGGACAAGATTACGATGAAGATGATCCTGAAGGAGAGCGGCATCCCCGTTATCGACTACACCTGGTTCTCGGACAAGGAGTGGTTGTCGGAGCGTAAGGCCTGCATCGAGCGTTCTGAGGCGTTGAGCTACCCTCTCATCGTGAAGCCTGCAAACCTCGGCTCATCGGTAGGTATCAAGGCTGTACACAACCGCGAGGAGCTCACCGAAGCTATCGACAACGCTATCAAGTACTCGAAGCGTATCATCGTCGAGAAGCTCGTCGAGAAGCTCAAGGAGATCAACTGCTCGGTACTTGGCGACTACTACGACTGCCAGGCATCGGTATGCGAGGCACCTGTGCGTAGCGGCGAGATATTGAGTTACGAGGATAAGTACTTAGGTGGCGGCAAGAACAAGCCATCGGAGGGTATGCACTCTACCGTTCGCGAGATTCCAGCACGCCTGCCTGAGGATGTCACAGAGTTCATCCGTACCACAGCGTGCAAGACCTTTAGAGTGCTTGCGTGCGACGGCGTGTCACGCATCGACTTTATGATTGACGAGGCTACGGGTGGCATTTATGTCAACGAGATTAACACCATCCCTGGCTCACTCTCGTTCTACTTGTGGGAGGCTACAGGCATCAAATTTGACGAGCTTGTTGACCGCCTCGTGGCTGTAGCATTTAAGCGTAAGCGTGACTCAGAGTTCAAGACTACAAGTTACTCAGAGAACATCTTTGCCTACCAGGCTAAGCACGGTGCAAAGCTCGGCGGTGCTAAGGGTTCTAAGAACTAACAAAGGCTACGAACAGCTAAATATAATAGAATAGAGGTATGACTTCACTATACGACAACATAATCTTTGGCCCCATCCGCTCACGACGCTTGGGACTCTCGTTAGGCGTTAACCTACTGCCGATCGACTCTAAGCTCTGCAGCTTCGACTGCATCTACTGCGAGTGCGGCTGGAACGATGAGCACCCTGGCAAGCGACGCTTCAACTCGCGAGAGGATGTACGCACAATGCTCGACGAGACACTTCAGAAGATGGTGGCAGACGGCACACCTCCCGATGTTATCACCTTCGCGGGCAATGGCGAGCCTACGCTCCACCCAGAGTTTGAGCAGGTTATTGAGGATACTATCGCACTGCGTGACAAACACTGCCCATCGGCTAAGGTATCTGTGCTCTCGAACGCTACGCAGATTCACCGCGAGGATGTGCGACGTGCTCTGCTACGTGTCGACAACAACATCCTGAAGCTCGACTCGGCATTTGATGCAACAGTGCAGCTCATTAACAAGCCACAGGGTGGCTATACCGTGGAGCGTACCGTAGAGCTCTTGAAGGCGTTCCAGGGCGAGCTTATCGTGCAGACGATGTTCCTTCGTGGCGAGTACCTCGGTCAGCGTGTCGACAACACCACAAACGTGGAGGTCGAGGCGTGGTTGAAGCTAGTTAAGGAGATATCGCCAAAGCAGGTTATGGTCTACTCGCTCGACCGTGACACCCCTTGCCAGACCCTCGAGAAGGTCGAAAAGGAGGAGCTTCGCGAGATTGCAGCACGCGTAGAGGCACTCGGCATACCCTGCTCGGTGGCATAATCTTTAGAGAGTAATTGAAGAGAATAAACAACGATAAAAGAGAGTAAAAATGGATTTTGAAGGAAAAGTTTTAGAGATTCTTCCTGCCGTGACTGGCCAGTCAGCACGCGGTATGTGGGAGCGTCAGACAGTGATCTTCGAGCAGGCTAATAAACAGTATGGCAAGGAGATAGCAGTGACATTCATGAACAAGGGCCAGGAGGTTGCCAACCTCCGTGTAGGCGAGATGTACCTTGTGTCATTCGACATCGAGTCACGCAACTATCAGGGTAAGTGGTATACAGATGTTCGCGCTTGGCGTGTGCAGCCCGTGCAGGCTGCTGGCGCTGCAGTGCCCCCAGCAAATATGCCTCCAT